>JBGUED010000001.1:0-26334 GCA_041821525.1 Candidatus Aminicenantaceae bacterium
GTGCCGCTGGCCCACTCCCGCCGCCCCTCCGGATCGAGCAGCACGAAGCCGTCCCCCCAGAAAACCTCTACGGGCCGGTCAACCGTTATCTGGACAAAACAGCCGGATGGCTCATAGGGCCGAACTTCCACTCCAAACCGATGCCCTCCATGTGTAAGCTGGGCCCTAGTTTCATGCTCCGTTCCTTCTACGCGGTTAAGCCTGGCATCAAAACGCTGGGATCTCATCCTGCTCCTGATAACTAATAATCTTGACTTCCCATTATAACCGATCGTGACCAAAGCACAACCGAAGATCGGACCAGACTCGGCCGCCCGACCGAAACACTACACATGGCTTTCGAAAGAGCGGTCGGCCGGGACCAGCAGCATTCGACGCGCGTCCGGTTCAATGGAAGCCAGAATCACAGCGATCCGCTCGCCCAGCGCCAGGGTCTTCCCCGTTCTTCTGCCCTTCAGGCTGATCTCGGAATCGCGCTCGAAATAATCATCTCCCAGGTCCTGGTACAGGACCAATCCAGTCACAAAAAGGCCATCCAGCTCCACCACCAGGCCAGCCTTGCTTATATCCACCACAAAGCCTTGGAATTCGTCACCCAGGCGTGAGCGCAGGAAGCGATAGATGCGCCATTCCAGGAGCTCGCGCTCCGCCTCTTCGGCGCGGCGTTCACGTTCCGAACACACCCGAGCTACCGCGGACAGAGGGATGTCATCCTGCGCTTCGCCTGCCAGGACGTGTTTGATGATCCGGTGAGTCAAAAGATCGGGATACCGGCGTATGGGCGAGGTGAAGTGGGTGTAGAGGCTCATCCCCAGGCCGAAATGTCCCGAATTCCGCGACGCATAGGAAGCGAGCCTCAGGCTCTTAAGGATCTGGACCGAGAGGTACTTGCCATCCGGACGCAGCTGAGCCTTCTCCTGTGCCGCCTGAAGATGGCAGGACTCAACCTTCTCCGGGGGAGGCAGAAAGATCCCGAAGTGTGCCAACTGCGCCCGCAGGGAAGCCAGGTCTGCAAGGGCCGGCGGGGGGTGGACGCGATAAGGAAATGCAACCTCTCTATCTTTGAGAAAGGAAGCCGCCGCCTGGTTGGCGCCCAACATGAACTCCTCGATGAGCCCGTGCGCTTCTTTAGGGAGGAAGGGCTCGACTCCCACCAGGATGCCCTCCCGGTAGTGCAGCCGGGGTTCGGGATGCGAAAAGTCCAGGCTGCCGCTTTTCACCCGGCTCCGCCGCATCTGTCCGGCCAGGGCCCGCATCCGGGACAGGCCATGGAAAAGAGCGGCCCGGCGCCCGGGATCCCCTCCCTCTCCTGCAAAGAATTTCTCCACCTCCTCATAGGTAAGGCGTGCAGCCGAACGGATCCAGGAGGGCCGGATCCGTGCCGCAAGGATCTCCCCCGTCAGGTCCACGTCCAGCAGGACCGAAACAGCCAGACGATCCTCCCCGGGTTTCAGGCTGCACGCGCCATTGGACAGGACCTCCGGGAGCATGGGCAGAGCCTTTTCCGGGAAGTAGACGCTGGTCCCCTTGCGGTAGGCCTCTCGGTCCAAGGCCGTTCCGGTGCGTACAAAATGGGACACGTCCGCGATGTGTACTCCCAGGAGCAAGCGGTCCGTTCCCTCCTCCCGGATGCTGACCGCGTCGTCGAAGTCCCGGGCGTCTGCGCCATCGATGGTCACGACATCCCAATCCCGCAGGTCATCCCTCTCTCCGGGGTCATCGAATCCGGACCGCGCGACCGCTTCGGCTTCTGCCAGGATCTCTGCAGAGAATTCCACGGGAAGATCGTATTTGCGGACCATGATCTCAAGGTCCACCCCGGGATCCTCGAGAGATCCCAGCACCTGCACGATCCCCCCCGTCGCCCGGTCGACCTCGACGACCTCTCCGTCTTCGGCGGGCGCTGGCCCAGGAACGGTCAGCAGGATCTCCTCCCTGGAAGGGGAGTCGTAGGGGACCACGTAGGGGCGCCCCCAATCCGCCCGATAGATCCCCACCACCGAGTTCTTGCTCCTCTCCAGTATCCGCAGGATCTTTCCCGCAGGCCCCTTATCCGGCCCGGCCTCGCTGTGGACCAGCTCCACGGTATCGCCCATAACAGCCCCTGCCGTGTGCCGGGCGGGCACATAGACATCCGGGCTGCTGTTTTTTTCAGGCTGAACAAACAGGAAGGCCCTCCCTACGTGGATCACGCGGCCCCTGATGATCCGGGTCTGAGGGAGCAAAAAATAGAGGCGCTTGACCCGCAGCAACAGACCCCTGTCCTCCAGCTCCATTAGCCTCTTCTTGAGCAGAGGCTTCTCACGCTGGAGAAGCCGCAATCCGCGTGCCAGGGACTGAAAGCTGAGCCCTCCGTCGTGTTCTTTTAAAAGCTGGAGGATCTTATGCACCATAGTGCGGGCTCAGTAGTAGAAGGGAGACACATGTGGGATCCCATACCTCTCACGGAGGGACTTGACCCATTTGATTCGAACCAGCCGAGACAGTTCCTCACGGTTCTTGATGCCGTGTTCATCTCTGATCTCGCGGTCCAGGCGAGCGAGGTCAGCTTGAGAGGCCATATGGAAGAGCTGCACTTCGATCGACTCATCCAGCCTTTCGAGCCGTTCCGGAACACACGGCCCGCAGATCAATTCTTTCTGCAGCCCGGCAAAGACGTCCCGGAGATCCTGGACCGGTGCGGGAAGCTCAGCCAGAAACGCCTCCACCGCATTCCCGATCTCCCTGCATTTGTCCTCCTGTGTCACCTTCTGCTCGCCGCGCCCCACTCCTCTGTCACGGAGGAGGGCGTAGGCCTTCAGCACGTGGGGGTGGCAAAAGACAAGAGTCAGCTTCCGGCCCTTTCGCATTCCTCCCCTCCGGAAGGCATCATATCCCTGCCGCATTCCCTCAAGCACTGTGGCCAAGGGGATGCCATCCGCTTCCCAGGCCTCGACGATCTCCATTTCCCTGGAGGACAGGACAAAGGGCGAACCCCGAAAGGAAAACAACAGGCGTGCTATGGACTGATAATACCGTTCCCGGTCTTTGGACATGCGCGTGCGTCAGATCTTCCTGTTTCGCTCGTACAGGAGGCGGAGTCCGTCCAGTACAAGATCCGGTTCGTGAAAGCCGATGGCGGCGATCTCGCTGTGGATGAGTGACGCGAATCCCCCAGTGGCAACCACGGCAGCTCCCCCGCCCAACTCGTCCTTGAACCTCTGTATCAGGGCAGAGACCAGTCCGATGTAACCAAAGTACAGGCCTGACTGCATGCTGGAGACGGTAGTCCGGCCGATGGCCTTCTCCGGCTTCAGGATCTCGATGCTCGGGAGCTTGGCCGTCTTTGCGTACAGGGCTTCGGCCGAGATTCGGACTCCCGGTGCTATGGCGCCCCCCAGGTATTCTCCGCGGGCAGATACCGCATCGAGGGTCGTAGCGGTCCCGAAGTCGACTACGATGCAGGGCCCACCATATTTCTCAAACGCAGCCACGGCTGACACGATCCGGTCGGCGCCCACCTCCAGAGGATTTTCATACAGAATGGGCATCCCGGTCTTCAGGCCGGGGCCGACCGTCAGGGATTTGATCTGAAACATGCCCCGGCAGAGACCCTGGAACACGGGAGTGAGCGGGGGGACAACACAGGAAAGGATGGCACCCGTGATCTGCTTCTCATCCAAGGAAGAGGACCGCAGTAGCCCGCGTAGGATGACCTTGTATTCGTCGCACGTCTTTTCCGCATCAGACCGGATCTTCCAGTTTTCAACCAGCGTTTCCCCCTGGAAAATCCCCATGGCAATGTTGGTGTTCCCGATATCAATGGCAAAGAGCATGGCGGGCCTCCTCCCTCACCCCGCTCGGGGCCGGTTGATGGGCAGATCGGGTCACGGTTTTTCCTGCTCTCCCGGCTGGTCAAACTGCAACCAGGCCTTGATCTCGGCCTTGACACGGGCTGTGATCCGCTTCTCCAGCTCGCGTTCCATCGCAAGGATCTCCTGTTTGATCTGACTGCGCAGCATGTCGTCAGACGCGTGCTCATGGAGCGTCCCGGGCATCGCGGCCTCTGTGACGCGGTCTTCGACCCGGGCCGGTCCCGGCTCCTCTGGAAGCGATTCCGGCTCACGCGTTCCGCTGATCAGGGTGCGGATCCTGTGGGCCAGCTCCTCCGAGTCAAACGGCTTGGTCACAATCTCATCATAAACAAGCCCTATCACCCGGGCCTCATCAAACTCCTCGAACGCTGCCTGCAGAAGGACCAGCGGGGTCCGGGCGAATTCCTCCATCCGCCTGATCTGCAGCGCCAGCTCGTAGCCGTCCGCATGGGGGAGGCTCAAACCCAGCACGATCGCATCCGGGTTGACCTGGGGGAGGAGCCCCATCACTTCGCTGCCATCAGCAGAGGTGTAGAGGTCATAATGGGAATTCTGGAACGCCATGTGCAGGGCCTTCAGGGCCGAAGGGCTGCTGTCTGCGACAAGCACTCGATACGCCATGGTCACCACATCATCCGGATCAGCTTCCACCTGTAGTTATCACGTTTTTCCGCTCCCTGTCAAACACGGGTCTTCCGCATCACGTCTTCAAGACTTCTCCAGTGTTGACCACTGAAGTGGCTGCCTTGGAAGCCACATATTTTTTCAGCGCTTCCTGCTCTGAACCGGCGGCGATGTGGCTGCGGGTATTCGCACATTTCACGGCAAAACGGCCGGCTTCCTGATCCACGAAGATCTCCACACGGCTGATCCCCGTCATCTGATACATCCGCAGCCTGAGGTTAATGTTCATCTCCTCGGGGGTTGCCGAAGGATGACATTCCGGAAGCATCTCACACAGGTTCTGCATCGCCTGCCAGAAGGTCTCCCCCTGTGCATATTGGGACAGGTATTCTGTCAGGGCCACGTTCACGTGCTGATGAAGAACGCTCCAGAAGGTATATTTGCTCAATTCCTCGGCTCCTCTCCTCATTTAATACTGGATGAAGACCATGTTTTTACCCAGGAGATCCTCCAGGGGTTTTATCAATCGGTCGGATGGCGATATTCCCTGAATGTCCACAGACTGGACGACCAGTCGGTCGGAATCTTCGGTCTTAAGTTCGAAATAAACCGGGCATTCCCCGGGATTCTCGCTCAGGATGGCCTTGAGCTCACCGAACACACTCTGCTCCAGCCCGGCCAATTCGATCCGGAGGACCATCCGCTTTGCCCGTATCTGGAACGCCTTCTCCAGGGGCATAACCTGGAGGGCCTGCAGTTTGTTCCGATCTCCGTTGCCCTGCAGCCGCCCCTTGACCCAGACCAACAGGTCCTCCCGGATAGAATCGTAGCTGCTCTTGTAGCAATCCGGGAAGGCCACCGCCTCCACGCGCCCACTCATGTCCTCCAGCATAAAGGTGGCCATCCGTTCGTCCTTCCGGGTCTTCAGCAGCCTGATCGAGGAAATGATTCCCGCGAGGCTGACCTCCACATCTGCTGCCTGGGTGTCATCCAGGCGATCGATGGTGTGGGTGATGAGGCCCTTGAGCCTGCGGCCGTACTGGGCAAGCGGATGCCCGCTGATATAGAATCCCAGGGCCTCCTTCTCATGCGCCAGGAAGACCTGTTCATCCCATTCGCTCATCTCGAGGATTCCCCTGGGGATAGGGGGCGGCTCGAGCTGCCCGGAACCGAAGAGGAGGGTCTGATTGGAGGCTTCGGCCCTCTGATAATCTCCGGCATAGATGATCATCGTGTCGAGGAAACCGAAGAGCTGGCTGCGCTTGAATCCCAGGCCGTCCAGGGCCCCGGATTTGATAAGGCTCTCGATGACCTTCCGATTGATGGCCTTGGGATCCACTTCCCTGCACACATCGAAGGGAGAGGCGAATGCCCCTCCCCCCCCATCCAGACTGTGGCGGGCCTCGATCAAGGCCCGTACAGCCCCTTCCCCCACGTTTTTCACGGCGACCAGTCCGAAGCGGATGCCTTCTCCCTCTGCGCTGAAATGCAGCTCGCTCCGGTTGATATCCGGGGGGAGCACCGTGATCCCCATCTCCCGGCATTCGTTGATGTATCTGACGACCTGGGGCGTGGCGCCCCGCTCCGCTTCAGATGTCAGGAGCGCCGCCAGAAAGAACACCGGGTAATGGGCCTTGAGGAAGGCCGTCTGGAACGCCAGGTAGGCATATGCGGCACTGTGCGACTTATTGAACCCATAGCCCGCGAAATATTTGATCTGTTCGAAGATCTTGTTGGCCTTGGCCGAACTGATCCCGTTTTTTTTGGCCCCGTCCACGAAGCGTTTTTTCTGGGCCTTCATGACGGCCGTTTTCTTCTTGCCCATGGCCTTGCGCAGCAAGTCGGCCTCTGCCATACTGAATCCCGCGATATCTGTGGCGATGCGCATGACCTGTTCTTGGTAGACGATAAGTCCCTTGGTTTCCTTGAGAATGGGTTCCAGTTCCGGAGGATCGTATTTAATCCGCTTGGGATCGTGCTTACAGCGGATGAAATCCTCGGTCATGCCGCTCTGAAGGGGGCCCGGCCGGTACAGGGCGTTCATAGCGATGAGGTCGCGGAAGGTCTCCGGTTTGAAGCGCCGCAGGAGATCCTTCATCCCTGAGCTTTCGAACTGGAAAACGCCGTCGGTGTTGCCTTCCTGGAAAACCCGGAACGTCAACTCGTCATCCAGGGGCATGTCATTCAGATCGATCCGTTCTCCGGTAGCCTCCAGCACCTGGTCTTTGGTGTCCTGGATCACGGTCAAGTTCCGGAGGCCCAGCAGGTCCATCTTGAGGAGCCCAATGGACTCCACGTCCTGCATGGGGAACTGGGTCGTGATTTCCTCCCTGGCCGATTGATACAGGGGGATGAATTCCACCAGGGGGCGGGGCGTGATCACGATGCCGGCCGCATGGATAGAGGCGTGCCGCACCTGTCCTTCCAGCCTCTTGGCCACGTTCAGCAGGTTGGCCACTCGCGGGTCCTTTTCCTTCAAAGATTTCAACTGGGGGATCTTCTCGGAAGCGGCGGATATTGAGGAATCTTCACCCAGGGGAGGGATCATCTTGGCGATCTTATCCACCTCGGGTAGGGGCACCTCCAGAGCCCTCCCCACGTCCCGGATGGCCTGGCGTGCCGCCATGGTACCGAAGGTGATGATCTGACAGACGTTGTCGCGGCCGAACTTCTGGGTCACATACTCGATGACCTCGTCACGGCGCCGCCCGCAGAAATCTATGTCGATATCCGGCAGGCTAATGCGCTCCGGGTTGAGGAACCTCTCAAAAAGGAGATCGTACTCCAGGGGGTCGATCACGGTGATTCCGAGGCTGTAAGCCAGGAGACTCCCCGCCGCCGAACCTCGTCCCGGCCCCACGGGGATGTTCTGGGAATGGGCGAAACGGATCATATCCCAAACGATCAGGAAGTACCCCTCGAACCCCATTTCCCGGACCAGCTGGATCTCTTTTTCAAGGCGTGCTTCATAATCCCTGGCCGGCGGCAGTTCGCCTGCTGCGATGCGAGGGGAGAGCTGCTGCATCCTTTCCTGATAGCCCGATCGCACCACTTCTTCAAAATACTCCCCCAGCGACTTGCCATCTGGAGCATCGAACCGGGGGAGGTGATATCCCGAGGAGGTGAGTTCAAAAGCACACTTCTCCGCCACCAGGGCGGTGTTGCTCACGGCCTCCGGCGCGTCCGGGAACAGCGCCAGCATCTCTTCCCTGGACTTGAAATAGAACTCCTTGCTCCCGAAGCAGATGCGGTCCTGGTCCGATACACGCTTGTTGGTTTGAATGCAGAGGAGGATGTCGTGGCTGTCCGCATCCTGTTTGTTCAGATAATGCACGTCGTTGGTAGCTACCAGGGGAATACCCAGTTTCCGGGCCAGCTGGATAAGGTGCGGGTTGATCTTCTTCTGCGGTTCCAGCCCATGGTTTTGAAGCTCAATATAGAAATCCCCATCCGGGAACAGCGACATGTAGGTCAGGGCCGCCTCCTCAGCCTTGTCCTCCAAACCCCGGCTCAGATAATCGCTGACTTCCCCCTGGAGGCACGCGGACAGGGCGATCAGTCCTTCCCCGAATTCCGAGAGCAGTTCCTTGTCCACGCGCGGCCGATAGTAAAAGCCCTCCAGATAGCTCTTGGTGATGAGTTGACAGAGGTTCCGGTAGCCAGCGGCATCTTTCACCAGGAGCACCAGGTGGTAGTGCCCGGGCCCGTCCGTGAAGGGTTTCTTGTGCTTCCGGCCCAGAGGTGCCACATACACCTCACACCCCAAGACGGGATTGATCGCCGTGTCATGAGCCGCCTGGAAGAACGGGATGGCGCCAAAGATGTTGCCGTGGTCGGTGAGGGCGACAGCGGGCATGTTCGCCCGGACCGCCGCCTCGACCAGTTCGGCCGGTTTGACAGCCCCATCCAGGAGGCTGAAATCCGAGTGCGTGTGCAGATGGACGAAATTCGATGCCATGATCTTCAACGCTTTAGAGCGGAATGCATGCCGATCATTCCCATTCGATGGTGCCGGGCGGCTTGGAGGTGATGTCATACACCACGCGGTTGACCCCGAGGACCTCGTTAACGATGCGGTTGGAAATCCGGGACAGGAGTTCGGTGTCCGCGGGAAACCAGTCCGCGGTCATCCCATCGACACTCTGGACGAGGCGCACCACGACCACACGCTGGTAGGTCCGTCGGTCACCCATCACACCCACCGACCGCACCGGCAGCAGGACAGCGAAGGCCTGCCAGAGCTGATCATACAGTCCTGCGGCCCCCACCTCCTGAAGGATGATGTCATCGGCCTCACGGATGATCCGCAGCCTTTCCTGAGTAACCTCTCCCACAATCCGCACCGCCAGACCCGGGCCCGGAAAGGGATGCTGGGAGATGAATTTCTTGTCCACCCCGAGCTCCAGACCGAGGACCCGGACCTCATCTTTGAAAAGCTCTCGCAAAGGCTCCACCAGCTTGAACTTCAGGCCCTTAGGCAGCCCCCCCACATTGTGGTGGGATTTAATGCTGGAAGAAGGACCCTTGACCGGGCTGCTCTCGATCACGTCCGGATAGATGGTGCCCTGTGCGAGGAAATCCGCGCCACCGAGCTTCTGGGCTTCCTGCTCGAAGATACGGATGAACTCACGGCCGATGATCTTGCGCTTCCGCTCCGGGGAAGTCACCCCCTGGAGCTTCCCCAGGAACAGCTCGGAAGCATCCACCCCGGCTACGTTCAAGGAGAAGCTGGCCTTGAATTTTTCCATCAGGGATAGGTATTGATCCTTACGCAGCAGGCCGTTGTCCACAAAAATGCAGTGGAGGTTGTCTCCGATGGCTCGGCTGATGATCATGGAAGCGACCAGGGAATCGACCCCGCCGCTCAGTCCGCAGACCACGTGACCGTCCCCGACCTGATCCCGGATCTCTACCACCTTCCGGTCAACGAACGAACCTATGCTCCAGTCAGCCTTGAGCCCTGCCTGTTCTAACAGGAAGTTGGAGAGGACCTTGAGCCCCTGATCGGTGTGGATGACCTCGGGATGGAACTGAACACCGAAAAAGCCCTGCTCCCGGTTCTCGATCACGGCCGTGTCGCAGTTGGAGGTCACACCGGTGACAACAAAGCCCGGCGGGATCGCCTCGACCTTGTCTCCGTGGCTCATCCAAACCTGACTCTGGTCCCGAATCCCGTCCAGGAGGCCGGACCGGTCTTCGATCTTCAGTGCCGCAAATCCATATTCCCGCTTCTGGCTCGTGATGACCTTGCCGCCCAGGAGGTAGGCCATAAGCTGAAGCCCATAGCAGATCCCCAGTATCGGAATCCCCAGGCTGAAGATCTCTGAAGACGGGAGCGGAGATCCCTCATCATAAACACTCTGGGGTCCACCTGAGAGGATCAGGGCCGAGGGCCGCTCCTTTTTAAGCCTGGAAACAGGCAGCTGAAAGGAAAAAATCTCTGAATACACTCCCAACTCCCGGACCTTGCGCGCGATCAACTGGGTGAGCTGAGAGCCGAAATCCAGTATGTAAACCTTATCCATGAAGAGATTTTATCAGAGGCCTCAAGCAATGTAAACGACGTGTTGTTTTTGGTGTTTTTTTTCTATTTCCCTTCTCAAAACACGGCCGCGGCCCTTAGAAAATGGGTTTCTAGCCCCTTAAAGCGGGTGGGAAGGAGTGGTCGAGGGAATTATCTCTCACAGTGGGCATGGCGAAAGGTTGGGTGGGATACACAGTGAGGGTGGCGGTGGGTGGGGGCGGGTCGGCCGGCTTGACGAGACTCGGGGAATTTCTTATAGTGGGCATGAAATGAACGGAATCGACAGAATCATCTCGGATCTGTGTATCCAGACAGAATCCAAGATCGTGCTACTGGTCATGGACGGGCTCGGCGACCTGCCGCAGGACGGCCGGACACCGCTGGAAACGGCGCACACGCCTCATCTCGACCGACTGGCATCAGCAGGCGCCTGCGGTCTGACCGATCCGGTCTCCATGGGGATAACACCCGGGAGTGGCCCGTCCCACCTGTCTCTTTTCGGCTACGACCCCATGCACTATCAGCTGGGTCGGGGGATCCTGGAGGCCCTGGGAGTGGACGTCGACGTGGGCCCCGATGACCTGGTGGCGAGAGGAAACTTCGCCACCCTGAAAGAAGGCCTCATAACAGACCGCCGGGCGGGCCGAATCCCAACAGAAAAAAACCAAGAACTGTGCCGCATGCTGAACGAGGCCCTTTCTCCCATTGAGGGCGCCGGTATCCGTGTGTATCCTGGAAAAGAGCACCGCTTCGTGGTCCAATTCACTCGCCGCGGCCTGAGGGACGCCCTCACCGACGCAGACCCCCAGAAAGAGCAAAAACCCAGGGCCTACACAGAAGCGCTCGAACCGGAATCCCGAGACACGGCCGCGCTGGTCAATGCCTTCCTGGACAGGGCGACCGAGATCCTGCAGGGCCAGGCCAGGGCCAACACCGTGCTGCTGCGGGGATTCGCCCGCTATCCCGACCTCCCGACTATGCGAGAGCGCTTCAAGCTCCGGCCCGCGGCCATCGCCAACTACCCCATGTACAGGGGGCTGGCCACGCTGGTGGGCATGGAGGTACTCGAGGTGGGCCCGAAGATCTCCGACCTGATCTCCACCCTGGAACGGCATTATTCCGAGTTCGATTTTTTCTATGTACACATCAAAAAGACCGACTCCTCCGGAGAGGACGGTGACTTTGTCTCCAAGACAGAAGCGATCACACGTGCGGATACCTTCATCCCTCGTATCACAGCCCTCGATCCCGATGTCCTGGTCGTCACCTCTGATCACTCCACGCCTTGCCGGCTAAAGGCCCATTCCTGGCATCCCAATCCCTTCCTGGTCCATGCCGAGACCGCTCAGCCTGACCTGGTCTCGACCTTCTCAGAGAGGGCCTGCAGCCAGGGATACCTCGGCCGCTTCCCTGCCGTTCACGCTATGGCCCTGATGCTGGCACATGGCGGAAAGCTCAAAAAATACGGGGCATGATGCGGAAAAAGATCCCATTTTTCCTGCTTTTCCTGGCCGGATGCAGCGCCCTGATCCCCGCTTCCGGCCAAGGCGATCCCCGGATCGAGATCTATGACCTGCGTCCCTACACCCATTCCACATTCACGCGGATCGCCGTGGATGTGGGAAAGCTGCGCGAGTACAACGCCGACGCTCTGTTCGGGCCGGACCGCATCTATGTCGACATCTACCAGGCTAAGCTCAATCCCATCCTGCACAACAAGGTCATCGAAGTGCAGAACGGGTATGTGAAGCAGATCCGGATCGGGCAGAAGAACTCCACGACCGTCCGGGTGGTAGTAGACCTGGATTTCGAGGAGATCAAGCGCTACAACGTCTTCCATCTCTTCGATCCCTTCCGTATCGTCATCGACATCCATCCGGACTTTGCCGTGCCCGATGTCAAGCCCACGGCGCCTCCCAAGCCCGCCGACCCCACTCAGCAGGGGTACAGCCTGGCACGCCAGCTCGGGTTGGGGGTCAAACGCGTCGTCCTGGACCCCGGCCACGGCGGCAAGGACCCGGGCTGCATCGGCAAGAAGGGCACCCAGGAAAAAAGCGTGGTCCTGGACGTGGCGCTCAAGCTGAAAGCCATCCTGGAAAGGGAGACCGACCTGGAGGTGATCCTGACCCGGGAATCGGACATCTACATACCGGTCGAGACCCGCACGGTTATCGCCAATCAGCAGCAGGCCGATCTCTTCATCTCCATCCATGCCAACTCCAATCCCAGGAAAGGGTATTCTGGTGTGACGACCTTTTACCTGAATTTCCCCAGCGATTCCTCGGTCATGGAGACGGTGGCAAGGGAGAACGCGACCTCGACCAAGAACATGAGCCAGATGGGTGAGATCCTCGGCCAGATCCTGCGGGAGGATAAGACCAAGGAATCCACGGATCTGGCGCAGCGCATGCAGTCTCAGCTGGTCAAACATCTGAACACAAGCTACAAGGATGTCAAGAACCAGGGGGTCAAGAGCGGCCCGTTCTGGGTTCTGATCGGGGGAGATATGCCGTCCGTCCTGATCGAGATCTCGCATCTCAGCAACAACCAGGAGGAAAGCCGCCTGCAGACCGACGGCTACCGCAGGGAAGTTGCCGAGGGAATCTACCAGGGGATCATAGATTATATCGATTCTCTGGGAAAAGGAATATGAAGATCATGAAAAGACGAAAGTTCATCAAAGACATAGCCGTAGGCGGGATGATGCTCAACCTCCCGCACAGCCTTTTGGCGCAGGCAAATCCGGGCCCGCTGCTGGCCCAGGTCACGGGCGACGATCCGGCCCTCATCACCAAAGAGGCCGTGAATATCCTGGGAGGGATGTCCAAGTTCGTGGCCAAGGGCGAAAAGGTCCTGGTCAAGCCCAACATCGGGTGGGACCGGACCCCAGAGCTCGGGGCCTGTACCAACCCAGAAGTGGTCAAGGCACTAGTGGAGATGTGTATTGAGGCGGGCGCCAAGGAGGTCACGGTCATGGACAACCCCTGCAATCCCGCCCGCCGCACCTATGTCCGTTCCGGGATCTCCAAAGCCGCCAAAGATGCCGGAGCCAAGGTCCCCTACCCCAATGACCACAAGCTCAAGAAGATGCCGCTGAACGGAGAGTTCCTCAAAGAATGGGAGATCTACAGCGATTTCGTCGAGGCGGACAAGATCATCAATGTCCCCGCCACCAAACACCACAGCCTCTCCCGAGTGACCCTGGGTATGAAGAACTGGCTGGGGGCCTGCGGCGGCAACCGCAACCAGATGCACCAGGGCCTGGATCAATGCATGGTCGACCTGGCGGCGTTCTTCAAGCCTGTCTTCACGGTGTTGGATGCATATCGTGTCCTGTTCCGGAACGGGCCTCAAGGAGGACGGCTGTCCGATGTCAAGGAGCACAAGACCGTGGTGGCTGGGGTGGATTATGTAGCAGTCGATGCCTTAGGCTCCACGTTCCTGGATGTCGATCCGTCAGTGCTGCGCTTCCTGCAGATAGCCCGGGACCGGGGACTGGGCGAGCCAGACCTGGAGAAATTGAACATTGAAAAACGAACACTCTAGAAAATACCGAACCCTCCAGTACCTGCGCATCTTCAGCCAGTACGTCTTCTTCGTCCTCTTCTTCTATCTCCTGCTGAAAACTCGTTTCCCGGAAGGGGACACCATCGGCCATGTCGAGATCTTCTTCCACTTCGATCCCCTGCTCGCTCTCACGACCTTCATCGCCTCGCGCGTGTTCTTCCCGGCCTTCCTCCTGGCCAGCGTAACGCTCCTCCTGACGCTCCTCCTGGGACGGGTTTTCTGCGGTTGGTTCTGCCCTCTGGGCTCCCTTCACCAGTTCTTCTCCTGGCTCTTCAAAAAGGCAAAACTCCTGAAACCCAAGCTCCCCAAAGACAACCACACGGCCTGGAAGTACTATCTCTTGTTCCCCATCCTGGTCGGCACTTTGTTCTCACTCAACCTGATAGGGTTCCTGGATCCCTTCTCGCTCCTTTACCGGTCTTTCGCCGTGGGGATCCTGCCCGCAGTGGACCATACGACCTCGAGCCTCATCGGGCTCCTCTACAACGCCGACCTCTCATCTCTGGGCGATGGGCTCGTCCAGTATTTCGAGATCCTGAGTCTGAACAGCGTATTCCTGCAAGGCTTCTTCATTGGAATCCTGTTCCTAGGCCTCCTCCTGCTCAACATGACACGGGAGCGGTTCTGGTGCCGCTATCTCTGCCCCCTCGGGGCCTTACTGGGACTGTTCGCCCGCTGGAACCTGCTCAAACTCCGCATCGATGAGGACAAGTGCATCAAATGCAATCTGTGCACGCGCCAGTGTCAGACCCAGGCCGATCCCTTCCCCAACGCAGAGTGGAAGCGGTCAGAGTGTGACTACTGCTTTACGTGCGCTGCAGTCTGCCCCACCGCCGCCATCGGATTCGGGCCCCAACCTGCGCCTGCGGACCGCAAGATTGTGAATCTGGACCGAAGGAGGTTGATCTTTGCATCCTTCGCAGGGATCGTGGCCGCGCCCTTCTTCCGCCTGTCTCCGGCACGGGCCCGGGCCTCGGAAAAACTCATACGCCCTCCGGGAGCCCTCCCTGAGGAGCGGTTCCTGCAAAAATGCATCAAATGCGGCGAATGCATGAAGGTGTGTCCCACCAATGCCCTCCAGCCGACCCTTACCGAGGCCGGACCCGAAGGGATCTGGACCCCCATGATCGTCTCCAGGATCGGTTACTGCGAGTACTACTGCTCCCTGTGCACACAGGTCTGCCCTACCGGCGCCATCCAGGAACTGGATATCGAGGCCAAGAACAAGATCAAAATGGGCTCTGCCTGGATCGACCGCAACCGCTGTATTCCCTGGAAATTTGGAAATCCCTGCATCGTGTGTGAGGAGCACTGCCCGATCTCACCCAAGTCCATCCAGCTGAACAAGATCGAGATCAAGCTCAAGGATGGGACCATCAAGTCTCCCCTGGCTCCCATCATCGACCTCGAGACCTGCACCGGGTGCGGCATCTGCGAAAACAAATGCCCGGTGGTGGACAAGCCTGCCATCTACGTCACGAGCGTAGGGGAGAGCCGTTCCGAGCGCAATCAGTTCCTGCTCGACATCATTCAGCCGGGTGTGGGCGACATCTACGGGAACAAACCATGACTCCCTTTATACTGAGCGTGGCCGTGACCTGGACTCTGGCCAATGTGATGAAACCAGTCATCATCCTGATCCGGGAGAAGAAGATCAACCGCAAGACCATCGCCGCCAACGGAGGAATGCCTTCCGGCCACACGGCCCTGGTGGTATCCCTGACCACGTCCCTTTTCCTGGAGACAGGGCTGTCTCCGGTCTTTATGACGGGCCTGGTCCTGGCGATCCTGGTGATGTACGATGCCCTCAAGGTCCGGGTCGAGATCGAGAGGCAGGCCCGCGTCATCAACCGGCTGCTGGAGGAAAAGGGCGTGTCGGAGCGCCTCGAAGAAAACGTGGGACACTCCCTTGCCGAGGTGCTGGTCAGCCTCGTGATGGGGATCGTGATCCCGGTCCTCCTCTTCCACCTCCTCTGACCAAAAGGGCCTGCTGCATGAAGCTCACCTCACAGGACCGCAACAACATCCTGCTTGTGCTCCTCCTGGGCATGGCCGTGGGCTTGGCCTTTGGACTCTCTTTCTACGCCCGCTTCCCAGAAAAATGTGATGACATCGACGAATTCGGCCTGCTCGCAGCCAGGTTCGCCGCCGACCTGACCTTCGGCGGTTCGGTACGGAGGGCCCCGGTCTACCCGTTCCTGCTGAGTACGATCTACCTCGTCTTCGGGCCCCACAACCACACCGCCCTCATCGCCTTTCAAGCCCTCTGCCTGTCGTTCCTGGGCGCGGGATTCTACCTCTTCTCCAAGAAGGCCTACGGATCCAGTCAACTGGCCCTGGGGACCGGCTTTCTGATCATCCTCAATCCCTTCGTCATCTGGTATGTGCCCCGTATCTGGATCGAACTGGTCTTCACGCTGCTTACTTCGGTCATGGTGTTTGCCGCGTATCTCGCGCTCCGTTACCGCACTCCGCGTACTTTGATCTTCTTCGGATTGGCCACCGGCCTGAGCGCCCTGTGTAAGGCCGTAACCCTGCTCTTCCCGCTGTTCCTGGCCCTGTCCCTGGTGGTGCTGCGCACGCGACCCTCGGGGCCGTTTTCCCACTTCCCCATGAAAAAAATCGCGGGATTCCTCCTGATACCGACTGCCGTAGCCGCTTTGACCATCTCCCCCTGGACCATCCGTAACCGCATTGTCACGGGACGATGGATTCTAGTCAGCACGAATCTCGGTGTCGAGTATCACAGGGGAGACTATCTGGCGCGACACAATTCGTTTCTCATCTCGAGGAAAACACTCGTCGACACGCTCGGGGACTGTGTGGCTGAAGAAAACCGCATCCTGCAGGGCCTCGGCAAGGATCCCGCTCTCATATCGGGCCTTGAAAAAGAAGATGTCTTCAGGAACTTAATGTGGGAAGACATCCGGAGTGGGCCGCAGCAGCACATCCTCAAAACCCTCAAACAGATCCCGGCGTTCTGGTACAAGGGCAATGCCTGGTGGACGTCGCTGTATTTTCTGGGGCAGAGCGCTGTATTCCTGGCCCTGTTCGGGACCGCGCTCTTCCACCTTCGGCGCAGGAGGGAGCTGGGAGTTCTCGTCGGATTATTCATCGTCTACATGACCCTGCTGCACGCCAGCCTGGTGGCCATCGCCCGCTATTCCCTCCCGCTCTACCCGCTCATGACGCTCGTCATCGCTGCCTGGTGGATGGACAAACGCCAACGGCTCAGGGAAACGCGGGAGAAGGGAGGCTCAGGAGATCACCGCAGAGGTTGACCGGGGCATGCCCTCCGGCTGAGCTCCTCCAGGGCACGAAAAAGCCGTTCTCGGATGTCCATCTCCCCCTGAGAGACCGGACAGAGCTCGCCGGGGTCCAGGCTGATATCATAGAGAAGCCGCGAGGTTTTCCACCCGTATTTCACCTGGATCGCTTTGTGGGAAGCGGTCCTCAAGACCTGCGCCTGGTGGCCCCCCTGATGCAGCTCGGCATACACGTAGTCCCGGTTTCCGGGATTCCCGGAGCCGGAGAGAAGGGAGGTCAAGTCCTGACCCTCTAAAGGCAGCTGCGGCCCATCGGCGGCAGGCACGCCGCACAAGGAACAGAGGGTCGGGAACACGTCGATCAAGCTCACGAGCCGATCGACCCGGCCGGAAGGAGCATTAATGCCTGGGACGCGCCACACAAGAGGGACATGAATAAGCTCGTCATGCAGGGACTGCCCATGCCCCCATCCCCCGTGCTCATAGAACTCTTCCCCATGGACGGCGGTGACCAGGACGATTGTGTTCTGCGCCAAGCCGGATTCCTCAAGGAAATTCAGGAGGCGGCCGATGGCGTCATCGTGCTGTCGGATCTCCCCGTCATACTGCGAGATCATGCTGGCCCGCGCGCTGTCCTCCAGGGGGGCGGCGGCCGTGAACGGGGGAAAGCTCGGTTTGCCGCGGGGATAGGAAGAGACTGGGGGATCGGGGGAAGGACCCGCGAACATCGTGTCATACGGGGCTGGAGGCGTATAATCACTATGGCCTCCCCGGTAATGGAGGTAGACGAAAAACGGCCGGCCTCCGCCCTCTCCGATCCAAGAGGACGCCTTTTCGCTGATGACCAGAGGATCCTCCGTCTGGATCCGGTCTTCGGTGCCAAAAAGCTCCATGCTGATCCCCAGCAGGGCCCGGCAGAAGCCGGACAGCAGAGGCAGGCCCTTCGGGGAGAGCCTATCCAGAAAATGGGAGGCCAGGGTCGCGCTCATGGGATCGACGGCCCTCCCGAAGAAATCATCCACACCCCGCCCGAAACCATAAACCGGCGAGACGTTCCTGATCGTGGAGAAGACAGCGGTGCGGTACCCGAGGCGGTGGAAGACCTCAGGCAAAAAGGGAAGTGACCGGGGGAGGGAATCCGAGAAGCTATGCAGCCCATGGCAGGACGGATACGAGGACGTGAACAGCGAGGGGGCGGATTCCATGGTGTAGGAAGAAGGAGCATAGGCGTTCAGGAAAACCACTCCCTCGGACGCCAGACGATCCAGGTTCGGGCTGGTCGAGCGCGGATACCCGTAACAGCCCAAATGGTCGGGGCGCACCGCGTCCAGCGTGATCAGCAGCACATTGGGGACGGTTTGGGCCAAGACAGCAGAGGGCGCCTCTTCCCCCCGCTGGGAGGGCTTCCGCCAGATCGCACTGCCAATGATCGCAGCCATCAGTACCAAGGCGAGGCCACCGGTGACCCGGGCCAGTCCGCGCTCCGTCAACCGGAACGACGACAGTCTTCGCCCTGCCCAGTATCCCAGGCTCGCACACAGGATCAGGAGCAAGGTCCACACCAGCGACTGGACCGAAAACAGGACGGGAAGCCAGTACAGGTTGACATACCCCAGGATGCACAGCCAGGCCGCCAGATAAAAGGGAAAACCCAGCCACGGTGCGGCAGAGGCACCGGTTGAGTGCCGGGCTCCGCTCCTCAGGGCGTTCAGAACGCCCCAGGCAAAAGCAAAGAAGGACCAGACGATCGCATACCAGAATGCCATCCGGGGGAGGTCTCTCCAGCCCAACAGCGAGCCATCTCGCAGGATCTCGGCGGCACAGTTCAGGATCGCCATGGCCACGGCTGCTGCCGTGGCGGCCCAGGCGCCCATCCCGAAGGGACGGGCCAGCGGGCGAAGCCCTGTTGGCCTGCGCCCCGAGGGGAGATCCGATGGGACGGCTCTGTCCGTCATCATGGGGAGGCCGGGCTATTCAGAAAGCGCCTTTTTCAATCCTTCCTTCAAGTGCGGGATGATCTCGAAGATATCTCCAATCACCCCAAAATCCGCAACTTTGAAGATCGGGGCATCCGGGTCTTTGTTCACGACCACAATATATTTTGAGGAGGACATCCCCGCAAGATGCTGAATGGCTCCCGAAAGGCCGAAGGCCAGATACAAGTCGGGCGAAACCGTCTTCCCCGTCTGGCCGATCTGGTGCTGATGGTCGATCCATCCGGAATCCACGGCAGAGCGGGAAGCCCCCACGGCGGAGTGGGGGAGTATATGCGTGAGGTCGCGCAGCAGATCGAAGTTTTCCGGACTTTTGAGGCCGCGACCGCCGGACACGATGATCTCGGCCTCGGTCACATCCAGCTCCGTTCCCTCTTCGCGCAGCTGTTCGATGACCCGATCATGCGTCTGGTTTTCAGGCACCACGACCTCTTTCACTTCGGTCTCCCCTGATCCGCCCTCCTCCTCCACAAGGAACACATTGGGACGGAGCGTCATGATCTGGGGCGTGGATGTCAACCGGAAGGTGACGAAGGCCTTCCCCGCAAACACGGGGCGCACGACCTCTAGCCGTCCCTCCTTCACCTCCATGCGCGTGCATTCCGAAGCCATGCCGACTCCCAGCTTGGCAGCCACACGTGGGGCCAGATCCTTACCCAGGGCCGTGGCCGAAAACAGGAAGGCCCGGGGCTGCAGCTCCTCGACCAGAGAATGCAGCGCATAGGCATACGCGCTGGGGCTGTAGTGGCTGAGCAGGGTATTCTCCAGGACATGGACCTTCGCAGCTCCATAGGCATACAACCCGGGGGCCAGGCCTTCCAGGCCGTGTCCCGCCAGGACCGCATGCGCCTCCATCTCCAGCTCGCCCGCCCGCCGCTTCCCCTCAGAAAGCGCCTCCAGGGATGACTTCTTGACCTTGCCGTCTCTGACTTCTATGTAGACCAGTATCATCGCGTCCTCCTATATTACCTTGGCCTCTTTGTGCAGGAAGTCGACCAACTGCTGTGCCGTCTCTGCTGCATCTCCCTCGACGATCTTGCCAGCCTCGCGTACAGGTGGGGTTTCCATCCGAACGATCGTCAACTGCGGTGCTAGCTGCTCATCGGACAAGCCAAGCTCAGCGGTCGTGATCACCGGGATCTGCTTGCGCTTGGCCATCATGATCCCCTTCAGGGTCTCATAGCGCGGCTCATTCAGCCCTTTCTGAGCGCTGACCACTGCGGGCAAGGGGACAATGACTTTTTCCGACGCGCCTTCGATCTCTCTCAGGGCTCTCCCGGTATTACCTTCCAACTCCAGCTGAGTGATCACGCTGACCTGGGGCAGTCCCAGCAACTCCGCCACCATGGCGGGGACCTGTGCATTGTCGGCGCCCATCGACTGCTTCCCGAATAGGATCAGCTCATACTCGGAGTACTTCTGTTTTATGGTCTCTGCGATGATTCGGGAGGTACGGAGCCCATCGTAGCTCTCGGGGGCGTCGTCCCGAATGAGAACCGCTTCATCCGCGCCCATGGCCAGGGCCTTCTTGAGGACGATCAGTGCCTCCTCCGGGCCAACCGAGAACACAGTCACGGTTCCGCCTTTCGATTCGCGGATCTGCAGGGCCTCCTCCACCGCATACTCGTCGTACGGGCTCATGACAAAGTTCAGCCCTTCCTCGATGATGCAGTTGTTCTCATGGTCGATGCGGATCTTGGATTCTGTATCGGGGACTCTTTTGATAAATACAAATATGTTCAACTCGACCTCCTCCTTATTTTAATGGGGACATCCCCCAAGGGGACACTCTGTCAAGCAGGGTGTCCCCTTGGGGGATGTCCCCTAGGAATGACGTTTGAGGATGAGGGTCCCGTTGGTCCCCCCGAATCCGAAGGAGTTGCTCAAAGCAAAGGTCAACTCGGCCGGACGGGCCTGGTTGGGAACATAATCCAGGTCGCAC
Organism: Candidatus Aminicenantaceae bacterium; assembly: GCA_041821525.1. Classification (GTDB taxonomy): domain Bacteria; phylum Acidobacteriota; class Aminicenantia; order Aminicenantales; family Aminicenantaceae; genus JAUXEH01. The sequence goes on from JBGUED010000001.1 coordinate 20,772, forward strand.
TCGGGATCGGGGTTCTGGTAGTTGATGGTCGGCGGAAGGACCTGGTGCAGAAGGGCCATGGCAGTCAGCCCCACCTCCAAGCCGCCGGCCGCTCCCAGCAGATGCCCGGTCATGGACTTAGATGAGCTCACGGCCAGCTTAGGCGCATGTTCACCGAACAATCGCTTAATGGCCAGGGTCTCGATCTTATCGTTCCACGGAGTGGAGGTCCCGTGCGCATTGATGTACTCCACGGCGGTGAGCTCGATCCCGGCATCCGTGACAGCGCGCAGCATGGACCGATAGGCCCCGTCGCCGTCCGTCTGAGGGGCAGAGACATGGTGAGCATCGCCGCTCATGCCGTACCCCACGATTTCCGCGTAGATACATGCGCCCCGCTCGATGGCGGATTCCCTCTCCTCCAGGACCATGATCCCCGATCCCTCGCCCACCACAAAACCGTCGCGCTCTTTGTCGAAGGGCCGGGAGGCCTGCTCTGGGGCGTCGTTGCGTGTGGACAGGGCCCGCATGGCGCTGAAGCCCGCTACCCCAAGGGGCGTGACCGGCGCCTCCGCCCCACCGGCGAGCATGATGTCCACGTCTCCTCGTGCGATGAGGCGGACCGAATCACCGATGGAATGGGTCCCGGAGGAGCAGGCTGTGGCCGTGGCCGAGTTCGGGCCTCCCGATTTGTACAGGATCGAGATCTGTCCTGCGGCTTCGTTGATGATCGAGGAGACAAGGAAGAACGGGGATACGCGCCCCGGCCCCTTCTCAAGCAGGACCTTGTGCGTTTCTTCGATGGAGCCGATCCCTCCGATGCCGGACCCGACATACACGCCGGTGCGGTCCCCCTGCAGCAGGGCCGGATCGATGCGGGAATCCTCCACGGCCAGCTGTGCCGCCGCCACCGCATATTGGATGAACCTGTCCATCTTGCGGGATTCTTTGCGGTCTATGAACACCAGGGGATCAAAATCCGTGCACTCCCCTGCGATCCGGCTGCTGTACTGAGAGGCGTCGAAGCGGGTGATGAGGCTGATGCCGCTGCGTCCCTCCCGGGCGGCTTCCCAGTTCTGTGCGGCGCCGATCCCTAAGGGAGAGACCAGGCCGATCCCTGTGATAACGACCCGGCGAGCCGAAGACCGCCCTGACAAATCCGATGATCCGCCCATGCCTGGTATGTCCGGGAGAGGTCTATTTGGTGTTGGCGAGCACGTAGGCGATGGCCTTGCCAACCGTGGTCAGCTTCTCGGCCGCTTCATCGGGGATATCGAGGTCAAACTCGTCCTCCAGGGCCATCACGAGCTCGACGGTATCCAGCGAATCGGCACCAAGATCATCGATGAACGAGGCCTCTTCTGTGATCTGGTCTTCGCCGATGCTCAGCTTGTCCGCCACAATGGCCTTTATCTTGTTCAGGAGTTCGTCTTTTTCCATTTTTCCCTCCTCAAAAATTGATATATTCGAACGGCTGCTACATGAGCAGTCCGCCATTGACATTGATCACCTGCCCCGTGATGTATCCGGCCTCATCCGAGAGCAGGAACTTGACCGCAGCAGCCACGTCCTCCGCAGTCCCGAACCTCTTTAAGGGGATCAGATTCATGAAGTTCTCTTTGACTGCCTCTGGCAGGGCATCGGTCATGGCCGACGTTATATAACCAGGGGCCACAGCATTGACGGTGATCCCCCGGGACGCCACTTCTCGGGCCAGCGACTTGGTGAACCCGATCACTCCTGCCTTGGAGGCGGAGTAATTGCACTGGCCGGCGTTGCCCATCACGCCCACCACCGAGGCGATGTTCACAATGCGGCCGTATCTGTTTTTCATCATATGCCTGATCATCGCCTTGGAGAGGCTGAAGACACCCTTCAGATTGACCGCCAGCACCGCATCCCACTCTTCCTCCCTCATGCGCATAAGAAGGTTGTCGCGTGTGATGCCGGCATTGTTCACGATATGATCGATCTTCTTATGGGCCGCTATGGCCTCCTCAACCACCCCGGAAACCTGATCCAGGTTAGCCACGTCCGCCACATAGGCCGAAGCCCGGCCGCCGTCCCGGCGGATATTCTCCGCCACGGCCTCCAGCTTATCCGGCTGGATGTCCAGCAGGACGATCTCGGCACCCTCTCGGGCGATCTCATAGGCCAGGGCCTCCCCGATCCCTTGGGAAGCCCCCGTGATCAGCGTGACTCTTCCATCGAATGTCATCAGGCTCGCACTCCATTCAAGGCTTGGCTGAACCCTGCCATTTCATTCTCGATCTTATCCTGAACTCGAGCTACAACATAGTCTCGTGCCAGACGGACGGCGTTCTTGACGGCAACGGGATTGGACCGGCCATGACCGATGATGCACACCCCGTTTATCCCCAGCAGGTGCGCTCCTCCGTATTGGGAGTAATCCACCTGCTTGTAAATCCTCTTGAGGTGCCGCCTCAACAGCATGTAGCCGAGCTTGGCGAAGATATTCCGCATGATCTCCGTCCGGGCGATCTTCTCCAGAGTGTCGATCATCCCTTCGCTGGCCTTCAAGGCTACGTTGCCTGTAAAGCCATCGCTGACGATTACGTCCGCCTTCCCGGAATAGATTTCGCGGCCCTCGATGTTGCCGACGAAGTTCAGGGAGGATGCGGACAGCAGCTCATGGACCTCACGCGTCACGTCGTTGCCTTTGATGCTTTCTTCACCGACGCTCATGAGTGCGATCCGCGGATCGGCGACCCCCAGGACACTCTGCATGAAGATGCGCCCCATGTGCGCGAACTGCACCAGGTGCTTCGCGGTACAATTCACATTGGCGCCCACATCGGTCAGCAGGGTCAGCCCGTTCAGGGAGGGGACCAGCAGCGAGAGAGCCGGGCGATCAACCCCTTCAAGGGAACCCAGGACTTTCCGGGAGATGTAGACCACCGCTCCGGTGTTGCCCATGGATACAAAGGCGTCCGCCTGTTTGTCTTTGACCAGCTGAGTCCCCACCAGGATGGACGATCGCTTTTTGCGTCGGAAGGACAGCAGCCCTTCGCTCATCCCAATGGATTCCGCTGCATCCACGATGGTGAGATGGGCGCGCGAGTGATCCAAGCGATCAAATTCCTTCTGAATGACGGACTCGGCCCCCACTAGAAGCACTTCGATCTGAAACTCACGGGAGGCACTCATGGCCCCGGCGACAGTGACTTCAGGACCGAAGTCTCCACCCATGGCATCGACGGCGATTTTCATGACAGCCTCTCGTTAATCTTCCGAACCCTCGATGACTTGCCGTCCTTTGTAGAACCCGCACTCGGGACAGGCTCGGTGCGGGAGCTTGGGTTTGCCACAGTTGGAACAGATGGAGAGGGCGGGCACATCGATTGCGTCATGCGCCCTTCTTTGGTTTTTGCGGGAATGGGAGTGTCTTCTCTTTGGATTAGCCATTATCTTTTGTCTCTTATGAAGTCTTTAAATTTATCCAGGCGAGGATCGATGTCACCGGCGGCACAGGAACAGTTGCCTTCCTTTATGATATTGCCGCACATGGGACAGATTCCCTGGCAGTCCTTGGCACACAGCGGCCTCACCGGGAAGGTGAGGTTGAGCTGCTCCAGGACGACGTCCTTTACGTCGATCTTATAGCTGTAAAAAAACAGCTGGCTGAGGTCTTCCTCGTCGAGCTGATCCTTCACCGCCTCCAGTTCCTCCGGTAGATAGACCAAGTCGAAACCCGAGTCCACCTGGAACTCGAACGGCGAGAGGCAGCGACTGCACACGAAACTCAATCGGGTGGCGATGCTGCCCTGGATGAAGATCTCCTCACCCACCCGCCGGACGGTGATATCGGCATGAACGGGCTCGAGGAATACGGCATTCTCCTCCACCAGTTCCGAGCTGAAAAACTCAAATTCCTGGCTGACCTTCAGCCCATCTTCCGTCAGCCTATCAATGTCTATGATCATTGCAGTATTGTCTCTGTAGGTCGTACTTCAAAAAAAGTTATCCTATTATACCATCTTGCCTCCCTTTGTCAATAATGCCTCCGCGCCCCGTGGCCCGCCGGAAAAAGGCCCTACCCCCTGGGAATATCCCGGCTTTCCCTCTCCTCTCCCGGCTTGCATTTCCCTTCGGGTCGAGTATAATGGAAGAGATTCTAAGAGGACTCGTCATGTCGGGCTTGAACACGGAAGTGGAGCACGAACGTGAAACCCATCACGTGCAAACCCAGGACCTGGGACCGGGGTCGAACTGCGTGGAAACCACCGTCTACAAAGCCGGTCGAGTTCTGTCGTCCCGGCGTGCGTACTACACCTCCTTCCTCACAAGCAGCGCACTTCCGGAAAAGATCCAGGAGCTCATCCAGGACGAACATACGGCTGTGATCCGGGAGATCGAGGAAGGAAAGTTCGCCCATCTCTGAACCAGGCGCCCGGCCCATCCCCGAAACAGTTTCTGGAACTTGAGGCGTCAGACACTATCATGCATAAACCAGGGATAGACACACTGTTCTTGATCGACGGGAATTCCCTGCTCTACCGAGCTTACTATGCCATCCGGGGATTGACCAACTCGCAGGGGACCGCCACGAATGCAGCCTACGGCTTTCTCGCCGGGATACGGAAGCTTATCGAACGGGAAGGGCCGGAGTATCTGGGAGTGGTGTTCGATTCCAAGGGCCCGACTTTCCGGCATTCCATGTACCAGGATTACAAGGCCACACGGAAACCCATGCCCGAAGACCTGGTCCTTCAGGTCCCGATTGTGAAAGCCCTGCTGAAGGCCCTGCGCATCCCCGTTTTTGCACAGCCGGGATACGAAGGTGATGACATCCTGGGCAGCCTGGCCCGCAAGCCTATACCTCGGAACGTACACGCTGTCCTCATGTCGCAAGACAAAGACCTCTACCAGCTAGTGAATTCCGACACCTCCATCTTCAATCCCATGAAGGAGCAGTATCTGGATGAAAAGGCCGTCAAGGACATCTTCGGTGTCCGGCCCGATCAGGTAGTAGGCGTCCTGGCCCTGTGGGGGGACACATCCGACAACGTCCCCGGTGTCGCAGGGATAGGAGAAAAGACTGCCAAGGCCCTGATCAACCAGTACGATTCCCTGGACAACCTGCTGGAAAACCTCTCGCACCTGAAAAATCCTCATGTGCGCACCCGGATCCAGGAGAATCTGGACAGCCTCGACCTCAGCCGTCGGCTGGTGACCATCGAGACCGGATTGGAACTGGAGCTCAATCTGGAGGCCCTGGCCGTGACAGACCCGGACTACGATGCCCTCCTCCCCCTTCTCCAGGAACTGGAATTCACCTCCCTGCTCTCGGACTATGCGGGCCGCTCCAGCCGGTTCCCGACCTCATATTCGACCCTCCTCCTGGAAAAGGACCTGAAAAAACTGGTCGCTGACATACAAAAGACAAAGGCGGTCTCGCTGGATACCGAAACCGACAGTCCGGCTCCAACCCGGGCCCGGCTGGTGGGAATGTCCTTTGCGAGGGAACCGGGCAAGGCCGCATATCTTCCCCTGGCCCACGACTATGCCGGCGCCCCCGACCAGATCCCCAAGGACAAAGCCCTGAAGCTCCTGGAGCCGGTCC
>JBGUED010000002.1:0-24038 GCA_041821525.1 Candidatus Aminicenantaceae bacterium
CCACCATGACTTCGCCCTTGGGCTTATCCCAGAGGCGGATGATCTGCTCGGCCAGCTTCAGGCGGTCCGGGGTGGTCTTGATGGTTATGGAATTGACGGCCTTGTTGTGGCTGATCTGGGGGATGCTTTGCTGGGCCCGGATCATCTGCATCAGCGGCTGCTGGACCTCCTGGGCCTCGATGTTGGTCAGGTAGAAGGTTTTGATGGCCATCTGCTCATACTTCATGCGGTTCTGGGGCTGGTCCACGAGGACGAGGACCGTTTGGGAGTCCACGATCCGGAAAAAGTGCTTGCTGGCCATGCACAGCCGGTCGAGCGCCTGCTCGAAGCTCATGTCCGTGAGGTCGATGGAAAAGGGCTTGTCCCGGAATCCGTCGTCAAAAATGATGTTGACCTCCGAATACTTGGCCAGGGCCTGGAAGATGGACTTGAGGCTGACGTCCCGGGGGAACTTGAGCGTTATGGGCTGGTCGCTCACGGCCAGCTTGACCGGAGGCGCATACAGCATCTCTACCGGAAGGGCCTCCTCCGGCTGCTCCTGCTGCTTGATCAGGCGCTGGGCCTCGTTCAGGATGAGGCGGCTGTCAGGATCGTAAAAAAGCGCCTTGTCGTACTCTGCCAGGGCCTCCTCGACCTTGCCAGCTGCGGCCAGCCGTCGGGCTTCATTCATGTGGAGGCCGGCGGCCGAGAGTTGGGCCCGGAGCAACGCCAGGCGGTAGTAAGAGTTCGTGGGATTCTCCTCGATGGCCTTTTCAAGGTATTCGATGGCCTGGTCCCAGTTCCGATTCATGGACTCCTGATAGCCAAGCCTGTAGTTCTTGGAGACTGTTGGTGCGCATCCCCATAACAAGGCCGCACACATTATCATCAAAAGTATGGTCTTTCTCATCGGTCCTCTCCTTCTAAGGAGACGGTCCGGGATACAGCGTCTGTACCCTGAAACACGATCTCCTCAGGAGTGATCTTCAGAATGGTCACGCCCGAGCTGATCAGGTCGCCCGGCTTGACCGCCAGGGTCTCACCCTCGAACACCACGACGGCCACGGTCCGTTCCGTGGAACGGACGTACCCGATGTAGCGGAGGTCATAGACCACGGACTGGGTTTCCTCGGCCTCCTCGCCCTGTTCCGCCGCTTGCTCGCCGGAATTGTCATCCTGGATCCCGGGGCCCTGAGCCCCGGGCCGATTCTGCCCGGCTCCCGGCCTCTGCGGGGCGAAGATGTTTCGGAGGGGTGGATTCAGCGGCTCCGCCTCCCGTTCCAGGAGGTCCTTGCGGATGAGTCTCTGGCTCACGCGTTCGTCTTTTTTCTTCGCCTGGGCTTTCTGCTGTGGAGGTCCTGAAAACACACCTACAGCAAGGTACAGGAGGACACAAGCGAGCGCAGCGATCCGCTTAGTTGTCTTTTTCATAATACCCCGCCAGAGTTACCTTGAGCTTGAGGGCTCCCGACTGTCTCTGGACGTCAACAAAGTCGACCTTCTCGACAATCAGGAACTTCGGAAAGAGCTCCACGGCGTAGATGAAACGTTTGATCAGGGCGTAGGGCCCCGAGATCTGGAAGGTCGCCGTTGCTCCTCCTATCTGCCGATCCGTGCCTTCGGAATAGATGTAGCGGATATCCGGCACCGGGATGCCCGTCTCCTGGAAGATCTCGACGATATCCCGGCGCATATCCTGAGAGATGGTTTCTCCCGCATAGAAATATTCGGTATGAAACCCCTCCATGTCTTTGAGCGCCAGGCTCCAGCGTCTCCACTCGGCTTTATTCTCCAGCCGGACGGCATCAACCTTCTGGAAATTCCGGGCCTGGGCCGTCAGCCTGTCCTGGGCCTGGGTGTAAGACTCCTTCATCCCCCGGGCGATGAAGATATAAAAAAGCAAAGCCAGGCTCAGGAGCAGGCACAGCACCACCAGAACTCTGCGTTCCTTCTGCCGGAGCTGTTCAAATATCTCGTTCATAGGTCACCAACATGTCGAATATGATGAATCCGTCCGATCCCCGGGTCTCACTCTCCATCCGGAGATCCGTGAATCCCAGCTCATAGATACGGCCGACCAGGATCTGCCAGCTGTTGGAGTCGGGGCTGGCAACCCTGAACCGGAGTTCCATAACCGCGTCCTCATGGAATGCGGGTTTCAGGGATACGATGTAACAGGGATCGGGGAGCAGCTCTTCCAGGGAGCCCAACAGTTCCACCCAGGAAAAACTCTTCCGGTAGATGAGCTGATTGAGCCGGTCCACGGGCCTCCGGTGATCACGTTCGGCCTGGACGACCTGCTGCTCGAATTCTTCTGCTTTGCGGTCCGCCGCCGTGATCTTCTGCTGCACTTGGGAGAGATTGGCCCTGACCGTTCGGCTCCGGAAACCGTAGCGGATCACCTGGCTTCCCCCAACGACCAGGAGCAATGCCAGGAGGCCCCCCACCAGGCCCAGGAGCAAGAAGAAGAGCCGGCGGTTTTGCGCGGGATGCGAGGCGAGATTCAGGTTCAGGCGCTTTCCGTTCTTCATGAGATCTGTCCGATGAGCGGAGAGAGGATCTGTTTGTTCCCGGCCTCCAGCTCCTGGGGGAACGCAGATTCGATGCGCCGCAGGGGCAGAGCGAGCCTCTCTTCCATCCGGTTGAACAGACTGTCATCTGCCTGGAGGATCCCCAGGCGCAGCCAAACCGAAGCGATTTTTTTCTTTTCCTTATCCCAGATAAAGTTGATGGTGTTGACGACCTCTTGGAGGACGTTATCCGCCTTGGCCGCCGCTTCGCCCCCGCCCGCGGCCTCGATACCGAAGGGTTTCTGACGGTAGAGGGAGGCCTGGCCGTCGATCATGGCCAGTAGGCTGAAAGAATCGTCCTCAACATCCAAAAGGATGAAATCCCGGTCCTTTTCCGGGTCCAGGAGGTTGAGCAGGCTGAGGGAAGGGACACCGGCCAGCGCAACCTGGTAGTGGAGCTTATGGAACAGGTCTTCGTATTCACGAACCACGGCCGCCTTGGCCACGGTCGCCACCACCCGCACCCCCTCCGGGGAGGGGCTGGTCTCGAAGGCCATTCGGGTGTCACGCGGCAGGAGGGGCAGCTGCTTCTTGACACGGAAGCGGATCAGCGCCTCCTTTTCCTCCGGTGGGGAGGGCATGGAGTCAAAGTTGAAGATGAACACCTTCTGGGAAAGCTCGGGAAGAAGGAACACCACCTTCTTCCCTCCGGGCTTGAGCCGGGTCATACCCTCGCTCAGGCTTTTTTCCAGGGAGGAGGCATCCGCGATGTTCTTCTTGTAGAATGAGGGCAGCACGGCTCCCTTGCTGAGGGGGATCACGAAATAAGACCGGATCTTCTTGTCCGCTGAAGCCAGGCACGCGCCGCTGAGATAGCGGGATGAGAATTGGCAGGCGGTGGCGGGCAGGGGAACCCGCCTGAAAAATTCGATCAGTCTGTTCTGCAGTTCAGTCATTTTTTCCCCAGTATCCTACTCCATAAATGTCACTTTATTGAGCTCCTTCAGGCTGGTAATGCCATCCAGGACCTTCTGCATGCCGATCTGACGCAGGGCCACCATACCCTCGTTCTGCGCTTGCTTGCGGACCTCGGAAAGGGGCCTCTTCTCCAGGATCATCTCCCGGATCGTGTCCGAGAGCTCCAGAAATTCGGCGATCGCCGTCCTGCCCTGATAGCCCTTCATGCCGCACTCCGGACAGCCCACGGCCTCGTAGAGGACATGGTCCTGGAGCATTCCGGCATCGAGCCCCGATTCCTCCAGCTCTTTGTCAGAATATTCGGCTCTCTCCTTACATTCCGGACACAGGATCCGGACCAGGCGTTGGGCCAGGATACAGTTCAGGGCGGAGATGAAGCTGTAGGGGTCCACCTGCATGTGCAGGAAGCGGCCGATCACATCGAACACGTTGTTGGCATGGACCGTGGTGAATACGAGGTGACCGGTGAGTGCGGACTGTATGGCGATCTGGGCTGTTTCCGGGTCCCGGATCTCTCCCACCATGATCTTGTCCGGATCGTGACGGAGGATGGAGCGCAGTCCGCGGGCAAATGTCAGGCCTTTCTTCTCGTTGACCGGGATCTGGGTTATGCCCTCGATCTGATATTCGACCGGATCCTCGATGGTCACGATCTTGTCTTCGGGGGACTTGATCTCGGTCAAGCCCGCATACAGGGTGGTGGTCTTGCCGCTGCCGGTGGGGCCCGTGACCAGGATCATACCATAGGGCTTGACGATGTATTTCCAGATTTTTCCCAGCACATCCTCGGAAAAGCCCAGCATGTCGAGCTTGAGCTCTGAGATAGCCTCGGTGATCATGTCCTTGTCCAGAATCCGGATGACGGCATCCTCGCCGTAGATGCTGGGCATGATGGACACCCGGAAATCGATGGTTTTGTCCTTGATGCGCAGCCGGAACTTCCCGTCTTGGGGAACACGCCGCTCAGCAATGTCCAGCTCGGACATCACCTTGATGCGGGAGATGATGGGAGACTGGAACTTCTTGTCGATGGGATCCATGGCCTCACCCAGGATGCCATCGATGCGGAACTTGATGATCATGGCATCTTCCCGCGACTCGATGTGCACATCGCTGGCGCGCTTCTGGACGGCCGTGAAGATGATTGAGTTGACCAGCTTGATGATGGAATCATCCTGGTCCGCCAACTTCTCGACGGAGATAGCGTCTTCCTGCTCGATCCCCTCCTTGTCGACCACCTGAACCACGTACCCCTCGGTGGCATCTTTGAGCACCTGCAGGGCCGTCTCGCTCCGCCTCAGGGCTTCATGGATGGAACGCTCTGAGGCAGCGAACACAACGATCTTCTTGCCTAGGAACGACTCAATGGAATCGATGATGGCGATATTGGTGGGATCGGCTATGGCGATCTTCACCAAGTCGCTCGTCTCCTCCAGAGGGATGAAGTTGGAGCGGTAGAGGAAGTCCACGGGAAAAGACTGGATCAGCTCTCTGTCCAGGGTCTGGGAGGGGAGGTCGACATAGGGGATGTTGTAGCGCTCGGCCAGGTCCTTGGTCTTTTTCTCTTCGGACCGGATGGACTCGAGCCCCTCGCTTCGGCTTTTTTTCATCAGCGTGTCACCTGAATGATGTTGAATATAGGAAAATACACGGAAAACAGCATCACTGCAACCACCAGGCCGATGAAGATGATGATGATGGGCGTGAGCAGCGATATAAAGGTGTCGATCTTGGCCTGGATCCGCTCGTTGTAGACCTCGGAGATCTCCGCCAGCATGCCCTCCAGGTTGGCCGAGGATTCCCCGATGCGGATCATATCCAGTGCCAGCGGTGTGAAAAAGTCGGCCTGGGTCAGCGAATCGCTCAGGTTCTCGCCGTTCTTGATCATGTCCGCCAGGTTTTTCAGGCGGGTCCTGAGATAGCTGTTGGGAACGGCACGGCAGGCGATCCCCAGGGAGGAGAGCAGGGAGATTCCCCCGCTGAGGAGCAGACTGAGAGTGCGGCTGAACAGGGAGACCCCCGACTCGACCCAGATGGCGCGGGCATATGGGAACTGCAGTTTGAGCCAGTCCAGCCAAACCAGGGTGCGCTCGTGGCGTTTGAACTGATTCCAGGTCACGACCACGGCTGTGACCAGGCCCAGGATCAGGAGGATGTTGCTCTTCACGGACGTGGAGAACGAGACCAGCGTCGCTGTGATCCAAGGCAGTTCCGCATCGAATCCTGCATAGAAATCGGCGAATTGGGGGATGATGAACGTCAGGAGCACGCCCAGTAGGATGAAGGAGAAGCCGAGCAGCAGCACCGGATAGGTCATGGCAGTCTTGATCTGCGAGCGCGTGCGGGTCAAGGTGCGTTGGTAGTCGATATACCGACGTATGGTCTCATCCAGATTGCCGCTGCGTTCGCCGGCCATCAGGGACGCGATATAGACCGTGGAAAACGTTGATCCCTGGGCTGAGAACGCCTCGGAAAGCGACTTTCCGGCCCGAATCTCGTCCTCCAACCGCATCAGCAGTTCCTTGAAATGGACATTCTTCACGCGGCCCTTGATGATTTCGATGCTCTTGAGGATAGGATACCCCGCCTTGATCAAGGCTACCAGTTCCTGGTTGAACATGATGAGCTCTTTATCCTTGACCTTCTTCTCAAAGGGGAGGGCAGGGACCTGGAGCCGCTTCCAGTCTCGCTTTATGGAGAGGATGCAGTAGCCCTTAGACTCGAAATGCTTGCGGCATTCAGTTGAGGAGGGAGCCAGAAAGGTTTTATCGAGGAGCTCTCCGGCCTCAGTGGCTAAGCGACAGTGGAAATACGGCATGATCTCTCTTATCTGGTATCTGGGATACTAATCCTTTTTAAGTTATAGGTAATACGCCCTTCTTTGTCAATCCTGGCCGCTTCATTCACCCGGCCGCGTGTCCTGAGCCGGGACAATACGGAATTCCTTGGGTTTAGTCGCCTAAGTGTAATAAAAATCGCTAGTTATGCCAAATATCACCCAACGCGCCTAGCCCGCCTTCCCGGGACCTGACAGGGCCATCGATCCTTGGCCGGGAAGGGCCATGTGTGAGGGACCTTAGGACTACTGGCAGTGAGAGCCCAGGGGTGACCACGATCCAAATGGGGCAGGAGGGCTACGGATGGGGCGGTTCTGACGCCTCCTGTTCCTTTCAAGGCGGGAGGTTGGGGTGGAGAGATGGCGGGAGGTTGGGGTGGCGACGTTGACAAAGGAGAGGGAAAGAGATATTTTTAAATTGTGAAAAATAATACAGTTGGGGCTATCGGGCTCCTGCTCTCTCTCCTGGCCCTGACCTCGGCGATAACGCCCCTTTACCCGGGCAGCTCCATCCTTCCTCAGCAGACCCGACGCACCCAGGACGAATACTTGAGTACCCTCCTGTCCCGGAACACAGACCCGGTGGGGCTGAAGGAACACCCTGAGCTGCAGAGGCTGCTGCGCCAGCCGGCTGTAAAATGGGCTGTCCGCAGCACGCGGCGTCATATCCTGAACTGACGGGGTTTTTTTTGTTTGAACGATTCATTTATATGAATTCAAATCCAGGTGACGGGAGCCCATGAACCGGAAGATCCTGCTCGCGGCAGTGCCCCTGTTGGCCCTCCTTACCCTGGGCGGCCTCAACATCTACCGCAGGGTTTCATGGAAGGCTCCCCATGACGGTGTTGTCTGGCAGCAGAAATCCGACAGGCTGACCGCCATCCACGTCGAGGAGATGAGCCAGGCTTACCTGGTCGGCATCCGGAAGGGGGATGTCCTCTACCGGATGAGCATCAAGAACCAGCAGCGTTCCGTCAGCACGCCGATCGATGTCACAAAGGTCCTGTGGGAAGCCCGGGTCCTGAATCAGCCGGTCACCTACGAGATCGCCCGCGAGGGACAGTACCTCACCCCATCCGTATCCATCGGCCAGAAGAGGACGGACCTTCTATACTACTATCTGGCCCTGGTCGGCCTGACCACACTGGTGATGGCCGTCATCGTGTTCCTCTCCTCCAAACCCAAACGTCCTTTCACGCTTCCTTATATCTTTTTTTTCCTGGTATCCCTGTCATTCTACGGCTATCACATCTTCTCTCCCACCGGGGAGATGGATCTCCTGGACAGCGCCTTTTATTGGCTGGACAAGCTGGCCTTCCTCATATTCCCCCCGCTTCTGCTTCATTTTTTCATCATCTTTCCCCGCAGAAAAAAGATATTCCGCCAGAAAGCTGCCTCGGTCAACATCCTGTATCTTCCGGCTCTGGTCCTGTTCCTGAGCAGGGTGTTCATCCACCTTCCCAACATCTGGAATCTGAATGACGGAATCATCGTCCGCTTCTATGAGGTCTCCGAGAAGCTCGACCTGCTCCACTTCGCAGTCTATTCCCTGGTGGCCTTCGGGGTCATACTCTTCGACACCCTCAAGGTCTCCCAGATCATAATCAAGCGGCAGCTGAAATGGATCGTCTACGGGCTGGGGCTGGGAATCCTGCCCTTTACGCTGTTCTACATCGGGCCGTTTCTTCTGGACCAGACACCGCACCGTGTGGCTGAATTCTCGGTGATCCTGCAGGCGCTGGTTCCGCTCACCTTTGCCTACTCCATCTCGCGTTACCGGCTGCTCGATGTCGAGGTAGTCCTCCGCAAGGCCATGCCCCTGATCTTCTCCTATGTGGTCATCGCGCTCCTCTATTTCATCGTCAGCTCTCAAACCAGCTTCTTTCCGGAGAACCAGTTCAACGCCCTTATCCTCGGTGTTCTGGCCATCGTCCTGGGTGCCACCCTCTACTCACCCATCAAGAAGCTCTTCCAGGCCCTGGTAGACAGAGTCATCTACCGCCGCAGCTACAAATACCGCAAGACCCTTCTCACCATCAGCCAGGAGCTCAGCCGGGAGCGGGATCTGGAGAAGCTGTCCCAGGCCTTGCTGGAGCACATCGCCTTCGCGCTCTCACTCCAATATATCGCACTGCTGCTACCGGTCAGCGGGAAGCACAGGACGTTCTTTGTCCTGGAATCCCGGGGTGTGGAATCGACCAAGAACGTCCGGCTGACCCTGGAAGAAGATCTTTTCGTGCATCTCAAGAAACACGATTATGTTTCTGAGGATTCGCTGGCCGACCGCCGGGAACTCCAGAAAAAATTCAAGAGCCTGGCTTCCTTTCATTTTTTTCATCTCATGCCTCTGAGCGTCGAGGACAAGCTGATCGGCTGTCTTGCCATGGGCAAGAAATTCGACAACACACTGCTCAACTCCGAAGACTGGGAACTCCTGATGACGATCTCCTCGCCCATTGCTCTGGCTCTTGAAAACGCCTATCTCTACAACCAGGCGCACATCCGGGCCATGGAGCTTCAGCGCCTCAAGGACTACAGCGAGAACATCATCGAAAGCCTGACCGTGGGAGTCTCGGTGCTGGATCAGAAGGGTAAGATCATCGGCTGGAACCGCGTCATGGAAGACCTCTTCCAGATAACCAAGGACGCCGCCCTGGAGAAAAGCCTGGAGGAGGTGTTGGGCAAAGGCAACTTTCGGGCCCTCTTCCCGCCTGACACACAAAAAGACTTCCGGCTCCTGAGCGAAATATCCATCTCCATGCCCACGGGAAAGAGCAAGATCTTCGATATCGCCAAGACGCCGCTGCGTGACAACCAGATGAACCCCTACGGCACCATCATCGTTTTCGAAGACACCACCGAAAAGATCTCGTTACAGCAGCAGCTCGTGACCTCGGAGAAGCTGGCCTCCGTGGGTCTGCTGTCCGCCGGTGTGGCCCACGAGATCAACACGCCCCTCACCGGAATCAGCAGCTATGTCCAGATGCTCCAGAAGAGGCTGAGCGATTCTCCCCATGCCGCCATCCTGGATAAGATCGAAGTCCAGACCGACCGGGTGGCCAAGATCGTCAAGAGCCTGCTCAACTTTGCACGTAATCCCTCGGAGAGCATCTTCTATCAGGTCGACCTCAAGGAGATCATCCAGGGGATCATCTCAC
Source organism: Candidatus Aminicenantaceae bacterium (assembly GCA_041821525.1). GTDB lineage: Bacteria > Acidobacteriota > Aminicenantia > Aminicenantales > Aminicenantaceae > JAUXEH01. The sequence continues at coordinate 9,462 of JBGUED010000002.1, forward strand.
TCATCGACTACAAACTGAAAAACATGAACATCGCGCTGGAGCTGGACCTCGCCGCCCTCAAACCCATCTGTGCTCAGGGGGAGCAGCTCCAGCAGGTCTTCATCAACATCATACTGAACGCCATAGATGCCATGCCTGACGGGGGGATCCTGAGCATCGAGTTGACAAGAAAAAATCAGAGCGCTGTTGTCACGATCCAGGACACGGGCACCGGGATCAGCCGGCAGCACCTCCCGCATATTTTCGATCCCTTCTTCACCACCAAGGGAATCGGCAAGGGAACAGGATTGGGGCTGTCCATCAGTTATGCGATCATCAAGGAACACGAAGGGTACATTTCTGTAGAGAGCGAAAGCGGCAAGGGGACCCTGTTTACCATTTCTGTCCCCCTGAATCTGGATATACAGGAAAAAAATAAAACCTAAGCGAATCGAGAAAACCATGGCAGAGAAAGGATTGATCCACATCATCGACGACGAACCCATCATCCATGAAGTCCTGGGAGAGCTGCTCACCTCCGAGGGATACCTGGTCGAAAGCTCCTCGAGAGGCGAGAAAGCCCTGGGGAAGTGGCCTTCGCACAAGTTCGACCTCATCCTCCTGGACCTGCTCATGCCCGGGATGGACGGCATCGAAGTCCTGCACCGCATCAAAAAGATCGACCCCCAGGCCGTGGTGATCATCATCACGGCCTATGCCTCCGTTGAATCCGCCCTAGAAGCCATGAAGAGCGGGGCCTTCGACTACATCCAGAAGCCCTTTAAACACGCAGAACTGCTTCTCACCATCCAAAGGGCCCTGGAACACAGGCGGCTGCATCAGGAAAACCTGAGACTGAAGAGCGAGCTCAAGAAGAAGTTCAGTTTTGAGAGCATTATCGGCAAGAGCCAGGTCATGCAGGACGTGTTCGACCTCATCCGTGCCGCCGCTCCTACAAAAAGCACCATCCTCGTACAGGGGGAAAGCGGCACTGGCAAGGAGCTGGTCGCCCGTGCCATACACCAGAATAGCGACCGGATCGATTTCCCCTTCATCACCGTCAATTCCGGGTCCCTTCCCCCCGACCTGCTGGAAAGTCATCTGTTTGGACACGTCAAGGGGGCCTTTACAGGAGCCACCTCACAGAAAATGGGATTGTTCGAAGCTGCGGACCTGGGGACCATCTTCTTCGATGAGATCTCCTCGCTGAATATCGAGACCCAGGCCAAACTCCTCCGGGTGATGCAGGAAAGAGAGTTCATGCACCTGGGCGGAACCAAGACCATCAAGGTCGATGTCCGGGTTATCGCCGCAACCAACACGGCTCTAGAAGAACTCATCACACGGAAGACTTTCAGGGAAGACCTCTATTACCGCCTGAACGTCATCAAGATCGAGCTGCCCTCGCTGAGGGAGCGACTAGAGGACATCCCTCTACTGGTCCAGCACTTCGTGAGCATCTACAGCAAGGAGAACGAAAAACCGATCGATGGAGTCACAGACGACGTCATGGAGATCATGGAGGCCTATCACTGGCCCGGGAATATTCGGGAGCTGGAGAACCTGATCGAACGGGCCGTTGTCTTGAGCAAGAGCTCAGTCATCTCCAGGGAGAGCCTCCCTCCGTTCCTGCTCGGCCCCCAGGGGGACGAAGGCAGGGAAATTAACCTGGGCAGCATGCGCCTCAAGGATCAGATCCACTCGTTCCAGAAAAAGGCCATCATCGATGCCCTGCAGCGCACCAAAGGCGTCCAGAAAAAAGCGGCCGCCCTGCTGGGAGTGAAGCCCACCACCCTCAACGAGATGATCAAACGGCTCGAGATCGATGTCAGCCACCTCTCGGAATAAGAAGACTCCTGGTGTTTGTGTTGGGGGAAAGGTTGGCCGCGGGATGAAAGCGGCTATTTTATGACAAAGCGGCCGGGGACGGCCGTGTCGGGATTAAACCTTATCCTTTCCGGTTCCTGTTCGGTCTGGAACTCGACCGAAGCGGCCCGGCCGTCAATCACGATCTTCCGCCTGACCCGCCGGCCGTTTTCCCTCCACTCTATCCAGAGAGGGAACACGAATGTGGTCCCGGTCTGTGTTACCCGCACCTGCAGCCGGTAGCCGCCGTTCGCAGTCTCCACCGCATGCGTGATCCGCACATCAGGCAGGAGATGCGAATTGAACCAGGGCTCGAAAAACGCCGTCAGTTCCCTGGGGGAGATGTCATGGAAGGTGTGGAAAAAACCAGCGGTACTGGCTGCGCTGGACCGATTCCGTGAGTAAAAACGCCGGATCCCGGTGAAAAACGCCTCGTCTCCCAGCAAATCCCGCAGCATGTTCAGCACCAGGGCGGCCTTGTTGTAGACGATCGCCTGGTACGCCTCGAAATGGAAATAACTGATCCGGGAACCCATGGTGATGCCGCCCCATTCGGATCTCTTGTTGGTGGTCTTGGAAAATTTCCCCAGAATCTGAGCGAAGGCCCTCTCCCCATACTTGTGTCTGAGGAACAGCAAGGCCGCGAACTGGGACATGCCCTCACTCAACCACTGGTCACGGTAGGTCTCCCAGGCCATCCCCTGTCCCCACCACTGGTGAGCGATCTCATGGGCCAGGAAATACTCCTTATAGTTCGATAGGTCGACCGGGCTGTCAGGATTGGGGCGCATGCTCTGCAGGATCACCTCGGGCAGATCGTTAAGGACGATGAATGAGGCGGGACTGTGCCCTCCGACCGAGGCCCAAACCCGGCGCACGATAGCAAGCTTTTCATAGGGAAACTCACCAAAGTGAGATCGATAAAAATCTAGGATCTCCCGGGCACCGGAAAAGATGTCCCAATTGTCTCCCGCGGTCTGGGACCCGCGGTAATATGTGAGAGGCACGGGCTCTTGCTCCTCCTGGCGCTTGTCCAGATGGCCCACCACAAAAGACAGATACTTGACGGGACGCTTGATCTCATAGACATGGACGGCGTTGCCCATCTTCCCCACATCCTCCACATCCTGCAGGCTCTTCAGTGTATAGTGTTCGGCAAGGATGCCATTGGACAGCACCTGAAAGGAGGGAGGGGTGATGAACTTGACTCGGGCCGTGAAATAATCCACATCATCCGGGGAGGGATACCAGAGGGACGACCGGCTGTAGAGCAGGGTATCGAGTCGGATGTCTCCAAAACGGATCGTCTGATCATACAGGCCTGTTTCCACCACATCATTGAGTATGGCCGCGGGCTCGATCTTACCCCGGTAATAGATCTCCACTGTCGAGGTCTGGCCCCGCGCAGGAGGTCGGAGGAAATAGATGTACAGGCTCTGGCGAAGTTTGTCTTCGGTGAAATAGAGCTCACGGTTGCTCTCATCAGCAATGCGCAGAACCTGGAGACCGGGATTCAGCTGGAACTTGAGGCTTTCCAAACGCCCCACCTTGCTTTCCACCTGGATCCGGGCTTTACCGGCAAAGAAACGTGAGTCGGGCTTGAAGTCCAGATCGATCTCATAGCAGTTCACATCGAATTTCTGCCCAAACGATATGAACATCCGTTTCTGGCCCTCCCTCGGGGGCGGGGAGTACATGTTCAGGATCCGGTCTTTCTTCCACTGATAGAAGTTGATCTCGTCTCTGGCAAAAGGCGAATACACGTACGTGACGTCCTCGACTTTTTTCCCCTTGAACTCGAATACCGCCTCTTCTCCCTGCGGGAGTATGGACAGCATCTCACCGGTCAGCGAATTGCGGACCGTGAAAGAGCGCGAGTAATGCTTGGTGAACAGGGGATACGCCTTGTTGATCTCCGCTTCACTGACGGGTTCCGCGTCCTCCTCGGGGACGATGGTGATGTTGCTCTGGAAAAAAGACGGAGAGACACGCAGGTAGACGTATTGTAGGCGGTCCTCCAGGAACGGCTTCTTGTAGACCAGCTCGAGCTGGTGCTTCTCCCTGGGATGCGAGGGCGTGAACTGGAGCTGCCCCTCGCCCACCACGATCAGGGCGGTCTCCAGGTTGGGGATATTGTCGTAGAAACATAGGGCATCCTGGAACAAGATTCGGATATCTGCGTGCCGGACCTCGACAGACCGGGCCCGTACAATCCGTTCCGAGGGAAGCTGAAGCTTGTACAGCATCCGGACGTCCTCTGGGTATTCCGTGCTGAAGATTTGCCATCCCGCATCGACCCAGACCACTTCCAGTTGCCACAGATCTAAAAGAACGGCGTAGGAGTTCTGAAAGAGAACCCGCAGGAAGACATGGTAGGTGCCCTCGCTTCTCTGCTGCACAGAGGCGGGATATACATCCAGCGTTTCCATGCCAAAGTCATCGAACATGCCCTGGAACCGGGTTGCCTCCTGTTCACGCAGCTCGGGATTCACGGTCTCGAGGAAAGCAGGAAGGTCTTTGGCCTCCAGCAGGGCCTTGATGTGGGCCACAAATGTCTCGATATTCTGGGCAGGGGCCTGCCGGGACTCGGGAAAGACGAGAAAGACGCACCCGAGGATGATCCCTATCTGAAAAAGCGTTCGTGTTTTCACCTTCATAACAAATACGGACCGTCAGCCTCCGGGGTTATCATTATAGCAGATAACAGAGGAGAGCAGAAATCAAACGGGGATGCGTCGCTCCTCTTTGACCACATTCAGCACGATGTGGGTGATGGAGCGGTCCACGTTCTCCAGGGACAGCAGGCCTTTGATGAAATCATTCAGGTCATGGCGGTCTCGGAAGTAGCCGATGACCACCGAATCCCATTCCCCGGTAACGTCATAAACGGCGGCGATTCGAGGATCCTCGGCGATCTTCTGCTGGATGTCCAGGAGCTTGCCTCTGGAGATACGCAGGGCGATGACGGCGCTCAGGGACAGACCGAAGTGTTCCTGATTCACAACCGGGATGTACCCCTTGATGGCCCCGGATTCCTGTAATTTTTTGACCCTGTGGATGACGGCGGTCACCGAGATCCCGACCTCCTTGGCGATCTCCCGGTAGCTTCTACGCGCGTTCCGATTGAGGGCCTGAATGATCTTCCTGTCCAGCTCATCCGCCATATTGCCGCCTCATGTTTGTCTTATATTTTCATGTTTTTTAATTATTTTATCATGTTATTGCAACGGTTCCTTGACAATCATATCTTATTGTATAAAATCTATCAACATATGAAATTAAGGCAAACCCCATGCATTCGAGCTCAAAATCTTAGATCCCCTATTGGAAAGGAGGCATGAAACACATGAGCGACGCCCATTTCAAACGATTCGGATTTTCAGATGAAAAAGAAGTCCTGGACCTTTGCCTGCATCCGGACAACAACCTTGAATTCGTCCGCATCATCTTCCCCGATATTCTCGGCCGACACATGGATTTTTCCATTCCTGTCTACGAACTGGAGAAGGCCTTTCAGGTAGGCAAAGGATTCGACGGGTCTTCGGTGAAGGGCTTCGTGCGAATCGAAGAGAGCGATCTGGTGATCAAACCCGACCCACGGACATTCCGTGTGCTCCCCTGGGAGTATCGAGGATTCGAAGACACAACCCGTTGGCACGAGGCGATCATGTTCGGGGACATCCTGACTCCGGAGGGAAAGCCCTACGAGGGCGACTCGCGATACGTGCTGAAAAAGGTGTTGGAAAGGGCCAGGACTGAATTCGGGATCGACGACATCAAGGTGGGCCCCGAGCTGGAGTTCTTCATCTTTCCCGGAAAGACCCAGGCGGCTCCCATGGACGACGGCGGGTACTTCTTCGGCGGCCTGCACGGCGAGATTCGCAAAGAGATCCAGCTGCTGCTGAATACAATGGGAATCGAATCGGAATATGACCACCATGAAGTGGCCAACGGGCAACACGAGGTCGATCTCAAATACCTGAGCGCGCTCGAGATGGCGGATGTGAGCATGATCTTCCGCTACCTGGTCAAAAAAGTGGCCCGCATGCACGGGATTTATGCCACGTTCATGCCCAAACCACTTAACGGACAGAATGGAAGCGGGATGCACGTGCACCAATCCCTGTGGTCTCAAGGCCGAAACGTCTTCTTTGACCTCAATGACGGATATCACCTCTCCGATATGGCAAAGAGATACATCGCCGGGCTTATGACCCATGCCCACGAAATCTCGGCCGTGTTTTGCCAGTGGGTCAATTCCTACAAGCGCCTGATCGAAGGCTACGAGGCACCGGTGTACGTGGCCTGGGGGCAGCGCAACCGTTCAGCCTACATCAGGGTTCCGGAATACCAGCCCGGCAAGGAACACGCCACCCGGATCGAACTGAGGTCTCCCGACCCTGCCTGCAACCTGTACCTGGCCTTCGCTACCATGTTCATCGCAGGGATGAAGGGCCTCAAGGAAGGGTACAGCCTGCTGGATCCTGTGGAGGAAAACATCTACGAAATGAGCAGCACACGGCAGAAAAAACTGAACATCACGACACTCCCGGCGAACCTGGACAAGGCCCTCTCCCTCATGGAGAAGAGCTCTCTCCTGGAGGAGATGCTGGGAAAACACGTGTTCACCACCCTTATCGCCAACAAGCGCTGGGAGGTTGAGGAGTACAAGAAAAACGTGTCGCGAGAATACGACAAGCAGGTCTCGGAGTTCGAGATCCAGAAATACCTCCCCTTCCTATAGCATAAAGGATTCATAAATATTGCCGATTGTTCAAGCTCAGCCTTGACGTGTACATAACCAGAAATCCGTATCACTTCCACATATACCTGAGCCCAACTCGCACCGTGAATCCATCATGCTGGCAGATCTGACATCTATGATCCTGTAGACATTCACTGTCTTCAGCAGGGGGCAAAGACTTTACCGTATACACAAGATATGCTATAAAGGGCAAAGACATCCCATGAATATTGCGCTTATCGCCACCCAACTCATCGTCATCCTCTTTGCCATCACCATCCACGAGGCCGCACACGGGTGGGCGGCCAACAAGCTGGGCGATCCCACGGCCATGATCCTGGGACGGGTCACACTCAACCCGATCGCGCATATCGACCCCTTCGGGACCGTGCTCCTCCCCCTGCTCATGGTCATCATGGGGGCGCCTCCCATCGGGTGGGCCAAGCCCGTGCCCGTTAACCCCATGAACCTCAAGAATCCAAAGAAGGACAACCTGCTGATCTCCGCGGCCGGACCGGTTTCCAATATCCTGGCCGCCACGCTGGCCGGCATAGTCTTCAAGATCATCATCGGCCTGCGCCCTCGAACGATCTATGATCTGAACCTGGCCCTTGACCGGGGCGGCTCTATCCCGGGCTTCAATCCCATCCCGATCTTGGCCATTATCCTGTTCTATGCCGTATTCCTGAACATGTTCCTCGCCGTGTTCAACCTGATCCCCATCCCTCCCCTGGACGGAAGTGGCATTTTGATCGGATTGATATCAGAGAGCGCCGCCCAGAAGGTGGAGCAGCTCCGTCCGTTCGGGATTATCATCGTCTTTGGCATGTTGTGGTTGGGTATCCTGGATATCATCCTAAAACCCATATGGTTCATCATCCAGCAACTGCTGTTCTAATATGGATGTCGCACAGACATATCAGGTCAAGCTGGAGGTCTTCGAGGGAGCCCTGGATCTCCTGCTGTTCCTGATCCGGAAAAAGAAACTCGACATCCACGACATCCCCATGGCCGTGATCACCCGGGAATACCTGGAGTATCTGGAGCATAAAGAGCAGATCAACCTGGAGCGGGAGGCCGAGTTCCTGCTCATTGCCGCCCTCCTCATACACATCAAATCCCAGATGCTGCTGCCGCGGGAATCCGTATCCGAGGATGCAGAGGATCCCCGTCAGACCCTGGTGGACCGCCTGCTCGACCACCAGAAGATCAAAGCCGCGTGTTCCATCCTGAGGGACAGGGAAGAAGACCAGATGCAAACTTGGCAGCGCACCGTTCTCCCCCCCCTGTCCCCATCCGACGATATGGAGTTTATCGAGGTCTCGCTTTTTGACCTGGCCGAGGTTTTTTTCTCGATCATGAAGCGCAAGGAGCGTGATGACATCCAGGTCATCCAGGGCAAGGAATTTTCGGTAAAAGACAAGACGGACGAGATCCTGCAGCACCTCAGATCTCACACGTATCTGGATTTTCTGGAATTCTTCGAGCAGCAGACATCACTGGAGGAAGCCCTGCTCTCGTTTCTCTGTCTGCTCGAGCTCATCAAATCCGGATTGATCTTCGCGGCTCAGGATAGTCTGTTCAGCCCCATCAAAGTCTGGCTGCGGCAAAAGGAACTACCCACATGACCTCTGAGCTTATGAATATCATAGAATCCCTGATTTTTGTGGCCCAGGAACCGGTTTCCCCGGAAAAACTCAAGAGCATTCTCAGCGATTTTGAGGGAGCGGAGGTCGAAAGCGCCCTGGCCGAACTGGAGTGCTCCTATGCCGAGAACAACCGCGGCATCCAGATCCAGAATGCTGCGGGAGGCTACCTCTTTATCACACGGCCGGAGTTCGATCCCTGGATCAAGAAGATGCTGCACCTGGATAAGAAGACTCGACTCTCCCCCGCCGCACTCGAGACCCTGTCTATCATCGCTTATCACCAGCCCCTCACCCTGTCCGAGATATCCGCGATGCGGGGAGTGGATTCGGCCCATTCGCTGAAGACCCTCCTCCTCAAGAGGCTGGTCAAGATCACGGGCCGGAAAAAAAGCCCTGGCAAACCTCTGATCTATCGCACGTCCAACAAGTTCTTGAGCTATTTCGGGCTGAATTCCCTGAAGGACCTTCCCACACCGGACGAGATCGAAAAGATCCTCGTGGAAGAACAGACGAATGAGTAAGCGGCTGCAGTCGCTGCTCCTGATCGTGCTGGCAGCAGTCCTCGCCTGTGAGACAGAACGGCCCCTCGCCCCACCTGAAGATCCCCACGTCCCCTATGACTTTACCGCCCGGAAGGGCATGGTGGTCGCTGCGCATCCCCTGGCGGCTCAGGCCGGCCTGGAGATCCTGGAGCGCGGCGGAAACGCGATCGATGCCGCGGTCGCCACGGCCCTGGCCCTGAACGCCGCCGAGCCCTTCGCCTCCGGCATCGGGGGGGGCGGATTCATGGTGCTGTACCTGGCGAAAGAAAACAGGGTCACGGTCATCAATTTCCGGGAAAAGGCCCCGGCAGCCTCTTTCCCCGAGATGTTCCATCAGGATGGAGAAATCAACCTGCAGCGGCGGCGCACCCACGGCCTCGCCGTGGCGGTCCCCGGAGCCTTGGCCGGCTGGACCCACGCCCTCGCGGCCTATGGGACACTGACCCTGGCTGAAGTGGTTGGTGGTGCCATCCGCATCGCCGAACAGGGATACGAGGTGAGCTCCACTTTCAGCAAGGCCAACAAAGACGAATACGAAAAGCTGCTCCAGAACGACGGAGAGGACAGCCTCTACCTCAACCACGGATTCCCCTTCGAGTCGGGGGACAGCTTTCGCAATCCCGAGCTGGCTCGTTTTCTGCAGCGGCTCGCCGAACGAGGAGCAGAGGATTTCTACTCCGGCGAAACCGCCTCCCGCATCGTGGAGGCGGTCCAGGCGGCGGGCGGCGTGATGACGCTGGAGGATCTGGCGGCATACCAGCCGCAGGAATACATTCCCTTGAGCGGATCGTACGGCGAGTACACCCTGTACAGCACACTGCCGCCCTCGTGCGGGGGGCTGCACATCCTTCAGCTCCTCGGCATCGCTCAGAGCTGGCCGCTGCAGGAATGGGGACACAACTCACCCGATTACATCCATCACATGACGGAGGCCTTTCGTTTCGTATTCGCCGACAAAGCCCGCTATCTCGGGGACCCGGACTTTGTCTCCATCCCTGTGGGGCAGCTGATCTCCCCGGAGCATGCCCAAGCCGTAGCTTCCCGCATACGCCCCGGCCACACAGCCGGCCGCTATCCCTCCGGAGAATACGGCCCGGAGGATGGGGTGGACCAGAACACCACCCATCTCTGTGTGGTGGATAAAGAGGGCAACATCGTGTCGCTGACTCAGTCCATCAATCACTTCTTCGGCTCAGGCATCGTGCCCGCAGAGACCGGCTTCCTCCTCAACAACCACATGGACGATTTTGCGGACGACCCCTGCTCCCCCAATGCTCCCGGGCCGCACAAACGCCCGGTCAGCAACATGGGGCCTCTGCTCCTTTTCCGGGAGGGACGCCCCTATCTGGCCCTGGGCTCGCCGGGCGGGACTCGGATCTTTCCCTCGCTTACCCAGATCCTGCTCAATGTCACAGTATTCGGCATGTCGCTGGATGAAGCCATAGAGGCCCCGCGTTTCTTTTCCTATTCGAACCTGGGGAAAGCCGGCGAGCTCCACCTGGAAGACCGTATCCCAGAAGGCACGCGTGCAGCTCTGAAGAAGATGGGGCACAGCCTGGTGATCAAGGAGGCCTTCGACCGGTACTTCGGAGGTGCCCAGGGCCTCATGCTGCTGCCGGACAAGGGGCTCATCCTGGGCGGCGCGGATTCCCGCCGAGACGGGTACGGCGCCGGCTACTAGAGGATCCGCGCTGCCCAGACCATTTCAGTTATTGGATACCGGAATTGGCCTGCAAGTCTGCGGCTGTTGTGCTCGCAGGGAGTTTGTTATATCATCCTCTCTCTCTGATCACCCTCAACGAAAACAGGCAATGACATGATAAAAACAAGACATTGTTCGCTCGCAGCTTTAGCCATGGCGTTTTTGTGTGCGCTCCCGGGATACGCCCGGGAAGAGATCAAGTTCGAGCAGCCGCTGCTGATCTCTTCCGCCGGACAGAGCGCCGAGGTCCAGATAGTCGCCATCCTGGCAAAACGGTCTGACCTGGCCTACACTCTGATAAAATTTGCTTCCGCGCAGGACCTGGACGGGGTCAAAACTCTGGTCCTGTCTCTGGGCGCGAGCCTCAAGGGATTGGGCGCCGCCGGGCTGGACGTCCAGCAGGAAAAAAGCCGCCTGGTCCAACTGGTTGAAGCGGCCCGGACCAGAAACATGCCGGTCGTCTGCCTTCATTTGGGAGGACAGGATCGCCGCGGAAAACTTTCCGATGATTTCATATCCACCTTCCTCCCTTACGCCCGGCTCACCATCGTGGTCCGGTCAGGGAACCAGGATGGTTTATTCACACGAATCTGCAGCCAGCACGACATCCCGCTCATCGAGGTGGAAAAGACAGTGGACGCGATGCAGCCGTTCAAACAGGCGTTCCAATAAGGTCGGCCGGGACTGCCGTGCACATTCAGTCGTCCAAGGATGGTTCCTGGTGCCGGACTATCTGATCCTTCTGTTGATGGTCGCCGTGTTCGCGCTCGCGGCCATGGTTTTCAAAATCCCCATTGGTCTCTCCCTCGTCATCTCAGCCCTGGCCGGAACCCTGCTGGCAGGCGAGGGCCTGCCGCTGCGTCACCTGGTCGAGGGAAGCTTCGGCTATTTTGACACCATCCTCATCATCATCGCAGCCATGATCTATATGCAGGCCCTGGAGAAATCCGGCATCCTGGACACGGTCACCGCCCACCTGCTCAAAGCCTTCTACCAGCATAAATTCCTCCTCCTCATGAGCGTGATGGTGATCATCATGTTCCCGGGCATGATCACCGGCTCCTCTACTGTGGCGGTGCTGAGCACGGGAACCCTGGTCGCTCCCGTGCTGATCCGCCTGGGACTCCCCCGAGTCAAGGCGGCCGCGCTGATAGCCATGGGAGCCATTCTGGGGATGATCGCTCCTCCGGTCAACATCCTGGTCATGATCATGGGAGGGGGAGTGGACATGCCCTATGTCGGGATCACCTTACCGCTCCTGATCCTGGTCGTTCCCCTGGCTGTGGTGTTTGCGCTCTGGTTGGGCTACCGGGATATCCGCACTATCGATCGGTCCGAGCTGCTCTCCATCCTGCCCCCATCCCTGGGGAAAAAATACCGGCTGCGGATCTTTTTTCCCCTGGCTGTAGTGTTCCTCCTACTCACCGCCCAGGGCCTGGCTCAGATCCCGGTCCCGGACATCGGCATACCGGCCATTTTTCTGCTCGGCAGCCTTGCATGTCTGGTGGGGGGCCGAAGATTCGGCCTTTTCAGGGCCACTCAGGCGGCACTGGAGGCATCCATGCCCATACTGGCCATCCTGGCCGGTGTGGGCATGTTCATCCAGGTCATAACCCTGACCGGGGGGCGGGGCTGGATCATCCTGTCTTTCCTGGCACTCCCGCCGGCTCTGCTGTATGCCGGGATCGCGGTCAGCATGCCGCTTTTCGGGGCGGTCTCCGCCTACGGATCGGCCTCCATCCTGGGTGTTCCCTTTATTCTGGCCCTGATCGAGCAAAACGCCGCTTTCACAACGGCAGCGCTGTCAGCCGTAGCAGGCCTCGGGGACCTGATGCCGCCCACGGCCCTGGCCGGGATATTCGCCGCCCAGGTCGTGGGGGAGAGCAACTATTTCAGGGTCCTGCGCTACTGCCTGGTCCCGGCTCTGTTCCAGCTCTGCGCCGGGATCGGCGTCCTGCTCCTGACCCCCTGGTTGGAGAAACTGCTTATGTAGGTGCCCCATGCAGATCCTATATCATTTTATTGTGGCCTACCTGAGCGTGAGCCTGCTGGTCTATCTATTCCGGGAAAAGCGGCTCCGCTGGCAGATCAGTACGGCTATCGTTCTGGTCATGTTCCTGCTTCGGCTGTTCCTGATAAAATAAGGTCCCACAATGAGGTCGAGATCATGAGCCGTCATACCGTGCGCGCAGCCGGGCTGCTGTTGGCGGTGGTCGTCGTGTGTGTGGTCAGCGGGCTCCGGTTCCGCTCCATGCACACGGAGGACGCCATATTTCCGGACAGGAATCTGACAGAGCTCAGGCGTTTGAGCGACTACGCTCCTGCACTGCAAGGATCCGCAGGCGATACGGATGTCTACATCTTCCAGGGCGAGGCAGCGGGCGCCGGACTCCTCATCCTGGGTGGGACGCACCCGAACGAACCCGCCGGCTTCATCACAGCCCTCATGCTGGCGGAAAAAATACGAGTGGTTCAGGGCAAGGTCGTGTTTGTCCCCCAGGCGAACCACAGCGGCTTCACTCACAACGATCCCTTTGAGGCCAGCCCTCAGCGCTTCGCTATCATCACGCCTGAAGGGAAGCGGTGGTTCCGCTATGGTTCGCGTCTGACGAATCCCGTCCATCAGTGGCCCGATCCGGCACTCTATATCAATCCTTCAGGGCAGAAGCTGGCCGGCGCTGAGATGCGCAACCTGAACCGCAACTATCCCGGCAGCAGGACAGGCGGGTTGACACAGCAGGTCGCCCATGCCGTCATGGAACTCATGCGGGAGGAAAGGATCGACGTAGCCGTGGACCTGCATGAGGCGGCCCCGGAATACCCGGTTGTCAATGCCCTCGTATTCCACGAGAACAGCGCCGAGCTGGCGGCCATGACTGTGATGGGATTGGAGATAGCAGACCTGTCTTTCCGCCTCGAAGAGTCCCCCCAGAACCTGAGGGGCTTGAGCCACAGGGAATGGGGAGACCAGGCCGGCGTGTTTGCCTTCCTGTTCGAGACGGCCAATGCATCCCACGGTCGGCTGAAGGGCCGCCCGTCAGCTGCCCTGATCACCAAGGGGCAGGACCAATACTATGTTAAGGCCGCCCGGCTTGGCCGGCTCTTCGTGCCTTTCGACGAAAAGGGGATCCCACTCCAGGGCCGGGTTGCCCGGCACGTGGCAGCGCTGCAGGCGCTCTTGAGCAGCTGGGCGGAGCTCTATCCCCTCAAGCCTCTGGAGGTCCAAGGATGGCCTTCGGCCGAAGCTGTCGCCGCCGCTGGCATAGGCCCCTTCCTGCATCCCCCAAATTAGGCTAAGTCAAGATATTACCTATAGTTAGGATTGACAAAAAAGCGCCTCTCGTATAATATATATCGACTCACTCCACGAACAGGAGAAATGTACGAATTTTAAGACAGAGATTCAACTCATTCCAAGGGAGATAACAGTCCAATGTCAGAGTTAAACAATGACCTCAAGAACGAAGACGAGCTCAGTATGCAAGATTACGCTGACCTTCTGGATAAATACCAGTTCAAAGCCAGTGAGCTGGCCCCGGGAAAGCTGGTCAAGGGCAAAGTCATCAAGGTCCTCCCCACCCATGTTCTGGTGGATATCGGATCCAAATCCGAAGGAGTCATCCCCTCAGAAGACTTCACAGACAAACGGGAGATGGAATCATTGAAATCCGGGGATGCCATCGAGGCGATCCTAGAAAGACGCAACCAGAAAGAAGGCTACTTCATTCTCTCCAAGCGGCGGGCCAATGCCGTGATGGCACTCAACAACCTGGAAAAAGCCTATCATAACAACAACTGGATAATCGGGAAGGTGGTGGACAAGATAAGAAACGGATTCACCGTTGACGTGGGGCTGGACACATTCCTGCCTGATTCACACGCCGACATCAAGATGGTGAAGAACCCGGACCAACTCCTGGGTAAACGTTTCAAGTTCAAGGTCATCAAGTTCGACCGTGAGTCTGAAAATGCGGTCTTGTCGCGGAAGCTGCTCCTGCAGGATGAGCGGGAACAGCGCAAAAAACAGGTCTTCTCGCAGCTGGAGAAGGGAAAGACCTTCAAGGGGAAGATCAAGTCCCTCACCAACTTCGGTGC
>JBGUED010000003.1:0-22020 GCA_041821525.1 Candidatus Aminicenantaceae bacterium
GGCGTAATCCGGATACAGCAAGGCATCGAAGATACGCGAACCGTTCTGATAGGGATCCTGACCGCTGCGCATCTTCAGCCCGCTCTTCAGGGTGCTCTTCCAGAAATCGACGTTGGCCTGATTTATGGAAAGAGACGTCATCCGGTCTGATTCGAGCCAGAGAATAGAGGTGAGATGGTGGGAGGGGATCGTCTGATAGAAGATCGTCCTGTCTCTTTCTGTGACGGCGTTTAAACGGCCTCCGATGCTCTGGATAAATCGTACATGCTGCATACGGCTGACGTTTCGAGAGCCTTCGAACATGAGGTGTTCTAGAAAGTAGGCCAGGCCCGCCTTGTCCAGGTCTTCGTGCATGGTACCCACCTTGTAAGCCACCGCGATGGTGACCACAGGGAGAGTGTCGTCTTGAGCAAGGATCACGGTCAATCCGTTCTTCAACTCGAAGGGTGAAAAAGGAAAAGGATGCTGCTGATCGAGCTGTCCACCTCGCGAAATACCGTGGAAGAGCATGCAGACTGAGAGCACGATCCAGGGCCAGGTTCTGTATTTCATCTTTGTAGTAACCCCTTTAGAAACGCACAGGGGCATTTTTGAATAGTAGCAAATTTAGCGGGAAACATACAGACTGATTACCCGTTCCGCTTGATGATGACCAGGGTCATGTCATCCATGGGCTCGGCCCCATCTGTAAAAACCTCGAGCTCCTCGAAGATCGTCTGCATGAGTTTTTCAGCCGGCAGTTTCTGGTGCTTCTTGAGTAATTTGCCCAGTCCTTCATCGGTTAATTCCTGATTCTCTTTGTTCCGGCTCTCCGTCAATCCATCGGTATAGAGGAGGGCAGTGTCACCTGGATTCAGCTTGATGACAATTGATACATAGTCCTGGGCCGGAAACATGCCCAGGCAGAGCCCACAACTTTCCAGATGTGTGATTTTCTTCTTTTTGTCCAGGATGAGGGGCGGATTGTGTCCGGAGTTGAGGTAGCGTAAGTCTCCGGTCTTGGTGTTGAGTTCGCAGTAGAAAAAGCTGATGAACAAGTTGGGCGCAGTGCTCCGGTGGACCAGGTTATTCAGACGGCCGGCCATCTCGTCGAGGTTGTATCCGATATGGACCTCGGTCTGCAGGGCTGCTCTGAGGGAGGCCATGAGGAGTGAGGCCCCCACGCCTTTCCCCGAAACATCCGCGATCACGATCCCCATCCGCTCCTCGTCGATCTCGAGGAAGTCATAGTAATCGCCTCCGATCTGGAGGCAAGGGATGTTGATCCCGACAATCTCAAATCCCTCGACCTCAGGATTTTTTTGGGGTAGGAGGCCCTTCTGGATATCTTCGGCCAGGGACAGTTCCTTTTTGGACTTCTCTTGCTCAAGGGCTTGCTGGAACAGGACGGCGTTTTCGATCTTCACAGCCGCCACATTCCCCAGGAGTGTGAGCAGGCGAAGGTCGTTATTGGAAAACTGCTCCGGCGTGGAGATACGGTCGGAGTAGATGATCCCAATGATATCCTTGTTGTTCCAGAGAGGCACACACATGGCGGACTGGATGTTGAGCTTGAGGATGCTGTCCTGAGCCTTGAACCGGGTGTCAGACTGAACGTCGGAAATAAGGATCGAGGAGTGGCGGTCCACGGCGGTGTTGATGATGCTCTGGCTGACCTGAATCTTCTGATTCATCAGCTGTTTGTTGTTGATCCGAACGACCTTGGGATCGAGCTGGGCCGTGGCATCATCCCTCAGCATCAGGATGCCGCGGTCCATCGGGATGCGCTCACATATGAGGTCCATGATGTGCTCCACCAATTCGTCCAGTGGCTTGTGCAGGATCAAGGCCTTGGTGACCTCGCCGATGACAGAGGCTTCCTTGTGTTCGGTCTTGATCGCCTCTATATCCAGGGACTTGGCGTCGGCGCGGATGGTCGTGCTGATATCCGGTTTGCGAAGCACGTCTTTCAGATGCATGATGGTGTTTATGTTGGCGGATGACGACGGCTCGTCCGTGACTTCTACTTTGGTGTCGATCTTCAGGTCGTATACGATCCGGGTGGACCCTAGAAGGATCTCGTCTCCCTTCTTGAGTTCCAGATCCTTCTCGATTTTCTTGCCGTTAAGAAATACACCGTTCTTGCTGTTGTTGTCTTGAATGAAGTATCTCTCACCCTTGGGGACGATGATGGCATGGTTGCTGGAGCAGAACGGATCCGGCAGGGGGATGTCGTTGTCGGCCGAGCGTCCCAAGCTTACCTGGGAATCTCCCAGTTTGATATGGAAATCGTCACCTTTTTTGGGGTACACATATATTTTAGACATGGTTCTCCATATTTGGATTATAATCTGTACATTGGACTAAATTCAAGCAAAACCACATCCTGCAATTTCATGTCTTGGGGAAATTTTTGAGGATATTCTGGAAGCGATGTCCCCGGTCCTGGGAAGACAGATCCTCGATCAGGGGTAGGAGTATATCCCTCAGATCTTTGGACAATGTGTTGTCCAGCATTTCAATGGCATAGGCTGTCGAATCTTTGGTCCCCCTCTCGATGTTCTGGTAGGCCTTGGCGATGTCTTCGTGGGGGTAGAAGAGTCCCAGCAGCTTGAAGGTGTCCATGAAATAGGTGTTCAGCCGCTTCTGCAGTTGCTCACGCAGTTCAATGTCCTTCTTTCCGGACTTGAGCTCCTGCAGCTCGAGAAACGTCTTGCAGTAGCGTTTGATCAGCGAGAGCGTCTCTCGTTTGGTGATATTTTGGGAGATGTTGATCTCCGGATTTTCCGAGCGGATCCTGTCCAGGGCATCGATGATCTCGCTGTCCAGGTCCGAGGCCTTGCGGTCCAGATCCCTTAAAAGGACGTTGGTGGCCTCTTGGGTTCCCATGCGGGCCAGGGCGTTCACCAGGGCTTTCCGCAGATCGATGTCTTTGTGATGATCTCCCAGGTAGGCGTTCATGGCGCCCACTGCCTCGTGACCGTATTTGAGAAGCGCGGAGATCGAGTCCTCACGGGTCAGGGGTTTGGCCAGCCGGTTGATCAAGGCCGAAATGTGCTCGGGTCGCTTGAGTTTGGCCGCGCTCTCGATGGCGTATCGGGCGACCTCGGGGGAATCGTCGTAGATGAGAGCCTCGAGGTGCCTGACCAGGGGAGCGTTGGGATCCATCATCCCGAGGGCCTTGGCCACCTCCATCTTGTCTACCTCGGCTTTTTTGCTCTCCTCCATGACCTGGTCCGTGTGGGCCTTCATCACTTCCTGGTAGGCGTCCAGTGAGAGGATCTCCTGGATGTTGGCTTCGAAGTCATCCTGCTCGATGTCGTCCTCCACATCCGGGAACCACATGGCGCCCTCGGCATTGAACATGTCACTGATGGATGCCGCTTTGACCTCATCAGCCTTCTGCGAGATAAGGTTTTTTATCTCCGGGGTGAGCCTGTCCTGCTTCAGCAGGTCGTACATGTGCATGGCATACAGGGCAGCGCTGCGGCTTTTGCTCTCGATGGTGTCGAAGACGAGCTTGGTGTAGTCCACATCTACCTTTTCCGCCACATCCTTGTCCGCTCGCGCCCATTTAAGCTTGATATTGTCTTTGACGGTTACGACGTACTGCCTGCCTCCCTTCAGGTTGAGTGCGAACCAGAGCAGGATTAGGAGAATGATCGCGATCCCCACCGACCGGACGATGACGCCCGTGGTGCCGGCGATCAAGGCTGAGTCCTCTGACGCCTTCGCCAGGGTAAGATCGATCCCGGTCAAAGAGAGAATGCCCATGATTATGAAGATCAGGACGGCTCCAATGGCCTTGGCAAATCGGTTCAGGAAGAGATCGATGAAGATCTTGGCCTTCGCCCTGACCTCAGAGGATACGGGGATATAGAGGATCTCTCGTACAGACTGGTTCAGAGAAAAGGCCAGGCTTTCCTCGCTGCCTTTGACCAGGATGGCTGAGACGATGGCCAGGGGAAAGATCAGGAAGACACCTGAGCAGGCGATGAGGATGATCGGAGCGAGCAGCAGCGTGGACTGAATCCCGAACCTGCGGATGATAGAGCTTGTCAGCAGGAGCTGAACCAGGAAGGCGAACGCGGTCAGGCCCGCCCAGAAGAGCCCGAAAAATCCCTGCTTTGCCGATTTACTTTCGAAACGGATGTCCACGATACTGTTGAACTGAAAGTCGATCAAAGTGGAGACGATGACCGTCATCATCACGATCGAGGCAATGAGCAGCAGATAGCGGTTTTTACGAACAGTATTCCAGCTGTCCCGGAAGCCGGACTTTTGGGCCTCTGCCGATTTTTGCTCAGCAGCGACAGTTCTTGAGGAAGACGGCAGCTGCCGGATTCTTACATAGATGGCCCGAACAATGAAAATGCAGAGAAAGAGCAAAAAACAGGCAAGGGGAAGAGAATAAACCGCCAGATCAGTCTTGCTGAAGGCCCTGGCAATGAGTCCCCCGAACACCCCGCCGAGCAAGCCTCCGCTGCCTAAAAAACCGATGAGGCGCTTGGCTTCTCTTGGATTGAAAACATCCTGCACTGTCAACCAGAACTGGGCCAGGATGACAACCGTGAGCACATAGGCCCAAACCCATAGAATCAGGGACAGCATCTTGTCCCCATAGGGGAGGAGATACGCCATGATAAGTCCGGTTATGATGAAAAAAACCAGGCTGGATATGCTGAGGACCTGCTTGGGGATCGTGAACTGGATCTTAGAGAACAGCACTACCACCAGACCCGTAACCAGGGCTGCCAGCAGGTAACCCAGGGGAAGCCCCTGGATTCCCTCGAATTTATCCAGGATCTCGGCATAACGGACAGCCTTGATAATGGTATGGGGGGCCGTGATCAGAAAAAAATACACAAAAAGAAGGACAACAATGGTTTCTTCACCCTGCCTTATGTCTACAATGCGAGACAGCAGGCGGAAAAGACGACTACTCTCCATACATATCCCTTTTGCCCAGAAAAATGGAGATCAGGCTCAGGTGAAGCTGTCTAGGGCAGAGTTTTCGGAATCGAAGATCTCGAGTACCTTGGTGAGCATGGTGATCTGGAACACGACATAGAGCTTTTTAGAGATGTTGCTGAGCTTCAGGTGGCCGCCCAGGTTCTGTGTTGAGATATAGCTGGCAAGGATCTCGCCCACACCAAAACTGTCGATGAATTCAACGTTTTCCAGGTTCAGGAGGATATTACGCATTCCATCATCCAGCTGATCTTTCACTGACTGATGCAGGGTCACATCCATTACATCTGAGCGCCGAATCTCACCTGTGATATCGATGATGGTAACGTTGTTATTTTCTCTGAGGTTGATTTCCATTTCTGCTATAGTTTTTATCAAAAGCAGAATTCAAAGTCAATCAATATTGTCGGCATACAAGCAGGAGGCCGTGATTATGCGTTTGAAAGACTAAGTCTTTTTTATGTTATAATATTACCAGAGGGACGGAATCATATGTTGTTCTGGGTACACTTAAAAAAAACTCTGCACAACCACCCCAGAAGACCCGCTTTGATCCTTCTGTCCCTGCTGCTCGTCCTGGTGCCGCTCCACGCAGGCAATATCCCCTGTAAATTTTCGACAGACAGCAAAATCGTCGCTGTGGCCGACATCCATGGGGATTACGGCAACTTCGAAAAGATCCTGCGCGGGACAGGTCTTATAGACGGTAATAACGACTGGATCGGCGGAACAACCCATCTCGTTCAGCTGGGCGATATTCTGGACAGGGGAGACAATGCCAAAGAGGCCTTCGATCTCCTGATGAAGCTGGAGAAGCAGGCCGAGGCCGCCGGCGGCATGGTCCATGTGCTGATCGGGAACCACGAGGAAGCCAACATCACGGGACTCGTATTTGATCAGTCCGGATACTTGACCCCTTGGCAGCTGTGGTCTTTTCTCCCTGATGCTTATAGAGAGAAGAAAAAGCGGGAACTCCGTAAAAAGCTTGGTTATTCCGATGGCTCAGATGGTGACCTCGAGGCAAAGCTCGAGGCAGAGATGGAACGATTCTTGAAAAAAGAAATGGGCGCAGCCCAGCGTGGAGTAGTGGATAATAAAACAAGAGAAGCCTACACCAAGAACTTCTATGAAAAATATGGAAAATGGCTCCTTACGAAAAACATAGTCATCAAGATCAATGACATCGTTTTCGTACATGGAGGCTTGTCGATAGAAGAGCACTATCTGGAAAGAGATTTGGAAACCATTAACAGTGAAGCTCGCCGAGAACTCCGAATAATCGCGGAATGGGCAGCAGATCCGAATAGAGGAGCCTTAAGCATAACTGCAGAGGATCTAAAATACGTAATGCAGCCCCCAGCGCCGCACTGGTATCGGGATTGGGCCCGGGAACCAGAGGATGGGAACTCTGCGACTCTAGATCAGGTACTCGCTAAATACAAAGCCAAACATATGGTCATCGGACACACGGTCCGCGTTGTCGAGTACATCGAAACGCGGGAACTCGAGCGTTTTGGGGGGAGAGTCTGGGCAATCGATGTCGGTATTTCTGCTTTCTTCAACGATCTGCTCTTCGCATTAATAATCGAAAAAGGTGAACTGGGGAGCGTATTTATTCACTGGTGGGGGGATGATGAAAAAAAATAGCTGTCGTGTGGTTTTTTTATGTGCGCCGCTGCTTCTTGGAGCCTTGAATTTATTTCAGTCTCCAGTGGTTCCGGCTCAACAGGATCCCGAGCTCGCCGAACTCGAGGCCTATCTGAGGACCGCCGAGATCGTCCATGTCGAGGAGGGGGCGGACCTGGGGACCACGGATCCCTGGAAAGTGAGGCTCGATGACGGCAAGATTCAGAAGATGGCCATGTTCAAGCATGCCCCGCGCTGCCGCCCTAATTATATGCCGGACTGCTACAAATATGAGATCGCGGCCTATGAACTGAGCAAGCTGCTGGGGCTGCCGATCGTGCCCCCGACCGTGGAGCGGTCCGTCATGGACACGCCGGGTGCTCTCCAGATCTTCCTGGAGGGCTGTACGGCCCTGAACCAGCTCAAGAGCGTCCCGGATACTGAGCAATTTCACCGTAACATGCTGGCCATCCTCGTGTTCGACAATCTCACCTACTGGCAGACGGGGATGGATGATGTCAACGAGGATATCTTCTACCACAACGACGACGGCCGGATCTGCCGTGTGGATTTTTCCAAGGCGTTCGATACGAAACACGCGCTCCTCCCCAAGGAACGAGAAGTGTTCCAGTGCTCGGATAAACTCTACCGGGCCCTGGAACAGCTAGACGCGGCAGAGGTCCGGGCGAGGCTCGCCGCCTATCTGAACGAGGAAGAGATCGCGGCCCTGCTGGTGCGCAGGGACCTGCTCCTCGGCTCCCTCGCTCCGATCAAATAGCCGACCTTGAACAGGTGCCCAGATTTTGGGCAAACTCTCATAATTCCTGAGAAATCAATCTATTAAAAACGAATCCCGCGGTTTTTCAACAAACTTTTTCACAGGATCGGTGGAAATTTCAGTTGACTTTCAACCGAGGATTGAAAATGATGGGATTAAGATCCTGGGAGGGGAACATGACCAACGGCACTGATTCACCCGGCATCGTTCACAAAATCCTGCGTCTATTCACGGTGATCTATCCCGGAGAGGCCACGACCGCCATCCTGCTCACACTGAACATCTATCTGCTGCTGGCAGCATACTACATCATCAAGCCCGTGCGTGAGGCCCTGATCCTTGGGGGGCAGGGTGCCGACATCAAGTCCTATCTTTCTGCGGCCAGTGCCATTCCCCTGATCTTTTTTATCAAAGCCTTCAGCTCCACAGCATCGCGCTTCCCGCGCCACAAACTGATCACCGGAGTAACTCTATTTTTCATATCCAACCTGGTCATTTTCTATTTCCTCTCCCTGTTGAATATCACGTCCGCCACCATGGGGATCATATTTTTTATCTGGGTGGCGATCTTCAACGTGATGGTCGTAGCCCAGTTCTGGGGATTTGCCAACGACCTGTATACACTCGAGGCCGGGAAAAGGCTGTTCCCGCTGATCGCCTTCGGCGCCACCTTTGGAGGATTCTCCGGCGCCACGGTCGCAGGATGGCTGGTCGAGCCTATAGGTGTTTATCAGATGATGCTGGTGGCCGGAGGTGTCCTCCTGCTGTGCATCGGTTTGACGTGGGTGATCCACCTGCGAGAGATCGGGAGAGCGAAAACGGCCGTGATCGGTGTTCCGGGTGCCTCCATGGAGGAAACAGAGGATAAGGAAAAACCCCTAAAAAAAGGGGGAGGCTTCCAGCTGGTTTTCAAGAAAAGATACCTGCTGTACATCGCCATTTTTGTGCTCCTGCTGAATTTTATCAACACCAACGGAGAGTTTATCCTGGGAAACTATATCGAGGAGTCCGCCAATGAGCTCATGGAAATGGGAAAACTGGGCGGCCTCACCGTGGAACAATACATCCTAAATTTCTCGGCCAATTGGATGAAATACTTCAACCTCCTGGCTATGATCATCCAGCTCTTCCTTGTCTCTCGACTCTTCAAATGGATCGGTGTTCGGGGCGCCATCTTCATCCTGCCGTTCATCGCACTGGGAGGATACATGGCCATTGCCATCGGTGCCTCGCTCATGATGGTGTTCTGGGTCAAGGTCTTGGAAAACGGCACGGACTATTCCCTGATGAACACCACCCGACATGCGCTATTCCTGATCCTCTCGAGAGAAGAAAAGTACAAGGCCAAGACCGCCATCGACACCTTCTTCCATCGGGGAGGCGATGTGCTGTCCGCGCTGCTTGTGTTTATCGGCCTCAATTATCTGGCGTTCAAGACCGTAGAATTTGCGGCCTTCAATGTGGTGCTGTGTGTCCTGTTTATCGGATTCGGGGTCCTGATTGCCAAAGAACACAAGAGGCTTACCGCGAAAAGAGAACCCGATTCATCCGAGATTTGATTTTTTCAGGTTCGGGACTTATTATATGATACAAAGACGGTTGGGGTAATGGGACGGACACGTCATTCACACTGGATCCTCATTTTTCTTTCCATCGTTCTATTTTCTCTGAGCGATACGGCCTTGGCTCAGTTTACCCAGGAAGAACTGGCGCGCCGACCGGAGATCGAAAAGCAGCTCAGGGACTCAGAGATCATCCGGGCGCAGGAGATAGGGGAGGGGGTGACGCACCCCTACCGCCTCTTCCTGATGTGTGATGAGGGCGAGCTCAGTGGCTGTTGGAAGAATCCCCAAGGCATGAGCAAAGGATATCTGGAGGGCTGGCAGTACGAAATCGCCGCCTATGAGATGGATAAACTCTTTGGCCTCTATATGATCCCGCCTACAGTAGAACGGGAGTATGGCGGAAAAAGAGGATCGTTCCAGTTCTGGATCACCGGCGGGATGAGCGACCTGGACAGATCGGAGGAAGGTCTCGAGATCCCCAAAAACAAGATCCCGAACTGGAATCAGAGGAAATACCTGCAGCGGGCCTTCGACTGCCTGATCGGCAACGAGGACCGGACCCAGCAGAACATCCGCTACACCGATGACTGGCGGATGATCCTGATCGATCACTCGAGGGGCTTCCGCAGTTCACCCAAATATACCGAGCATCTTATGTACGGCACAGAAGGTATCAAGGAACAGAAGCTGATCCGTATGCTGCCGCGCTTTTTTGTTGAAAAAATCCGGTCCCTGGACTACGATTCGGTGAAAGAAGCGGTTGGCCCTTATCTGACCGAGGAAGAGATCGATGCGATCCTGAAGCGCAAACATCTCCTGCTCGAAGAGATCGGGAAGATGATCGATTCTGTAGGAGAAGCGAAGTTCCTGTACTGATAGAAATTTACTCTTCCGAGGAGGGGAGGGATGGAAAAAAGACGTTTAGCAGTGTTCCTGGTATTGGTTTTAGGGATTTGCTTGCCTGCTCTGGCACAGTTTAATCCCGAGGAGTTGGAGAAAAGGCCAGAATGGGAGGGCTTCCTTGTCAACGCCGAATCCATCGATCAAAGTCGAATGAACACCGGTCAGGCAGTCACCAATCCCTGGATCTTGACACTGAGCCACAACGGTGTCACGAACAAGGCCATTTGGAAGAATCCGTCAGGACGCATGAAGGGCTACCTGGAGAACTGGAGGTGGGAGATTGCAGCCTACAAGCTGGACAAGCTCCTCGGCCTCAACATGGTCCCCCCCACGGTGGAGCGGGATTTCGGGGGAGACCGGGGATCGGCCCAACTCTGGATCGAAGGCTGCTTCACACTGAGGGATAAGGTTGAGGACGATATCAAAACCCCGTCGTACAAGGTGTTCCAATTCAACCGGGCCTATTACCTGCAGCGCGCGTTCGACAACCTGATCGCTAACGAAGACCGGCACCAGAATCAGTACCTGATAACCGAGGATTTCCGGATGCTGCTGATCGACCACTCCCGCTCGTTCCGGACCTCCGGAAAGTTCACCAAAGGCCTTATCTTTACCAAGAAGAACGGAAAAGAGATGAAACAGCTACCGGCTGCGTTCATCGAGAAGCTGCGCGCTCTGGATTTTGCCATGATCAAGGAGGCCGTAGGCGAGTATCTCAATGAGAAGGAGATCAACGCTGTCCTCAAGCGCAGGGATCTGATCCTCAAGGCCGTCGATAAACGTATCGAAGAGCTCGGCGAGGAGAAGGTGCTGTATTAGCCGGGCTCAGGCCTTTCTCACAATATCCCGGTCTTCCAGATACCGGATGACCTTGTCCACGCTCTGCTCCAGGTCAAGTTCTCCGGTATCCACCACGAGCTCGGGGGATGAGGGTTCCTCATAGGGGGCCGAAATCCCGGTGAATTCTTTGATCTCACCGGCCCTTGCCTTCTTATACAGGCCCTTGGGGTCTCGCTGCTCCGCTACTTCCAGGGGAACCTGGACGTATATCTCGACGAAGCTTCCCTCTGCTAATAGGCTCCGGGCTTTATCTCTGTCTTGTCGGTAGGGCGAGATGAACGCCGTCATGGAGATCACTCCCGCGTCGGCAAAGAGCTTCCCGACTTCTCCGATCCGGCGGATGTTCTCTTCCCGGTCTTCGGGAGAAAATCCCAGGTTTTTATTGAGCCCATGACGAATGTTATCACCGTCCAGGACAAAACAAAGATGGCCGCGCTCGAAAAGTTTTTCTTCGACTGCCAGCGCCAGGGTCGATTTCCCGGACCCGGATAAGCCGGTAAACCACAGGACAACTCCCTTCTGCTGCAGCAGGCGCTCTCGGTCCTCCCGTGTGATGCTGCCTTCGTGCCAGGTGATGTTGGTTGCTTTCTGTATGGTCATGATGTATTCTCCCAGTCCAATTTTCAGAGGGTTTGGTAATAATCCATGAGGATCTGGGCCACTTCCGGACGGGAGAATTCTTTCGGGGGCAACTCACCGTCAGACAGCATGTCACGCACCTTGGTGCCGCTGATGAGAACGCGGTCTTCCTTGCCGTGCGGGCAGGATTTCATGGATGCCATACCATCGCATTTGTGGCACCAGAATGTCCAATCGATGTTCAGGGGCTCGATGTGAAGCTCCCCTGAGGGGATCTCTTCGAAGATCTTCTGGGCATCGAAAGGGCCGTAATAGTCTCCCACTCCGGCATGATCCCTTCCTACGATCAGATGACTGCAGCCGTAATTCTGGCGGAATATAGCGTGCAGCACGGCCTCCCTGGGACCACCGTAACGCATCTCCATGGGATAGACCTTCAGAACGACTCGGTCCTTGGGATAATAATTTTCCAGCAGCACTTCATAGCACTTCATTCGGATATCCGCAGGAATATCGCCGACTTTGAGTTTGCCTACGAGAGGATGGATCAGGATGCCATCCGAGACTTCGAGGGCGATTTTGGTACAGTATTCATGGCTGCGGTGAATCGGATTCCGTGTCTGGAAGGCCGCGATCGTGTGCCACCCCAGTTCTTCGAAAATTGCCCGGGTGTCGGCAGGACGGCCGTAATGTTCCCCATAGAGTTCGGGGTAGGGCCCCTCGCTCACTGCTTTGACAGGACCGGCCAGCAGGATGTCCCCCTGGGCATAGACCTTGGCGACACCCGGATGGGCTTCGTCTTCGGTGCGGAAGACCTTGCGGGCCTCTCGCTGCTTGTCGTAGGAAAATTTCTCCGTGACCGACAGCACTCCCATGAGTTCGCCGCTCTCATCATCGATGAGAGAGACTTCGGAGCCGATCTCGATCCCATCCGCCTGTTCGGGATGGACCGCGAGGGTGATGGGGATAGGCCACAAAGTCCCGTCCTCCAAATGCATATTCTCGACCACGCCGGTGTAATCCGCCTCTCCCATGAAGCCGTCCAACGGGCTGAAAGCGCCGATGGCCAGCATGATCAGGTCGGATGTCTCTCGGGAAGTGAGCCGGACGACAGGGAAGCCCTGTGCCCGTTGAACGAGCTCTTCTCGTTCCTTCCCCTCCAAGAGCAGGGGTTTGAGTTCCCCGCCGTGCGGGGGAACAAGTTTGGATGTCATGATCACTCCTTATACGTTATGATTGGTCTATGAAAGATAACCCAGCGACTTGAGGCGTTTACGGATGGCCTCGATCTCCTCCCGGCTCAGTTTCTCCTGATCCCCGTTCTCGAAAGAGTCCAACCGGCCCTGGCTGGAGGCCAGGTCGCGCATCACGTAGATGATAAAGTCCGTGACCGAGTTGAAGCCAGTCCCGGATACGATCTCGGAGAGACGATTGTACAGGGCCCTAGGTATCTTGATCGTTACCTTGGTGTCTTGGGTCTGATTAGCACTCATATGACACTCCTATAAGAGTGTTATTTTAGTGCTCTCGAGAAAAAAGTCAAGGATAAACTGGGATCAGGGGCTGAGAATTTTGAAGATAGTGAGGATATTCTGCTCTTTTATTCTTGTATATTCAAAACCGTCCATCAGTTTTCGTGTAAGGAAGACCCCCAATCCTCCTTGTTTACCGGTTTTCATGATCTCGTCGATGTCGGGTGTCTTGGTATGGCGGGGATCGAACGGGACGCCGTTGTCCCGGATTTCGAGGTATACTCGATCCTCGTCCTGCCAGGTCTTAAGAAAGATCTCACCGTTCTCGTCATCGGGATAGGCATAACGGATGATATTGATGCAGATCTCGAGCAGCGAGAGCTCAATGATGTAGTAATCCTCTTCGGACAGGTGGAGGATCTGCATATTGCGCTTGAGGTAAGCCCGGATCTTATTGAGCTCGGACAGGTCGCTGCGGACGGATAGAGTGTTCATACGACTTAGTTTTTGATTTTGTATCATGAATGGTATTTCAATTCAACTGAATTTATGAGGTATTGCAAATCACAGGTAAATATGCTACTTATGCAGTTTATATTTTTAATGAATGAGCCCTCAAGGAGATTGATTCATGAGCAAAGCTGGAAAGCATCTCTTCACGTCTGAATCCGTGACTGAAGGACATCCCGATAAAGTCTGTGACCAGATATCCGATTCCATCCTGGATGATCTGCTGTCCCAGGATCCCAAGAGCAGGGTAGCCTGTGAGACACTGGTCACCACCGGCCTGGTCCTTATCGCTGGAGAGATCTCGAGCCGGGGATATACGGACCTGCAGAAGGTAGTGAGAAAGACAGTCATGGAGATCGGATATGTCAAGGCCTCCTATGGTTTCGATTATGAGACCTGCAGCGTACTGTCATCCATCCATGATCAGTCCTCGGATATTGCCATGGGAGTGGATGAAATCGAGGAGCACGAACAGGGCGCGGGTGATCAGGGCCTGATGTTCGGTTTTGCCTGCAGAGAGACCGAAGAACTCATGCCCCTCCCGATCATGCTGGCACACAAACTGTCCCGGCGATTGAGCGACGTCCGGAGACAGGGCATCCTGGATTATCTGCGCCCGGACGGCAAGTCTCAGGTCACCGTAGAGTACGAGGGCCATGATCCCAAACGGGTCGATGCGGTCGTGATCGCCGCCCAGCACAATCCCGAGATCGATTTGGACGACCTCCGTTCAGATATCCGGAAATCGGTGATCGAGCAGGTCATCCCTCCGGACATGCTGGATAACAACACCAGCATCTTCATCAACCGGACAGGACGCTTCGTCCAGGGCGGCCCCTTCGCCGACACCGGTGTCACAGGCCGCAAGATCATTGTCGATACCTACGGAGGCGTGGGGAGTCATGGCGGCGGATGTTTTTCGGGCAAGGACCCCTCCAAGGTCGACCGTTCCGGATCCTATATGGCCCGCTACATCGCCAAGAACCTCGTGGCCGCCGGGATCGCCGAGCGGATCGAGGTTCAGGTCGCGTACGCCATCGGCGTAGCGGATCCCGTCTCCATCATGGTGGAATCCTATGGAACAGCCAAAGTCTCAGAAGACAGGATCAAAGAGCTGATCCGCGGGCATTTCTCCCTCAAACCCAAAGAGATGATCACGCAGCTGGATCTGCTTCGGCCCATCTATACGAAGTCTGCGGCCTTCGGTCATTTTGGCCGTACAGAACCTGAGTTTACCTGGGAATGGACTGATAAGGCCGAAGCGCTCAGGCACGACGCCGGTCTGTGATCCGAGGGAGCTCGAGCCTCCCAGTGCGGTTGATAAGCGGTAGTCTCTACCGGATCTCTCGGTCGATCATCTCAAGATAGCGTATGATATTGGCCTTCATATCCGGATCTAGCACCCGGGCCTGAAGCTTCGTGAACAGCTCCTTGGCTTTGACGTAGTTTTTGTCCTTGAAGAAGGCCCCAGCCAGGTTATAGGTCAGGTTGATGTCCTCGGGGATGATGCGCAGCGCATCCTGATAGCCGCCGATCGCATCCGGGTACCTCTCCAGCCTTTCGAAGATGAGTCCCCTGAGGTTGTGAGCCATGGCCAACCGTCGGTTTATGCTGAGCGCACGGTCGGTATACTGCATAGCCTGCTCGTTTTTATCCTGGATGTAGTAGAGCCTGGCCAGATTGTAGAGGGGGAGTTCCCGCGAGTGATAGGCCTCGTCGGCAACAGCGGCCAGAAACTGGTCCTCGGCCTCGGTCAGCATGCCGATCTCCTGGTATACAGACCCGAGGTGATTGTGTGCATCGGTCAGGGTGGGATTGACGATCAGGCACTGGTTATAGTACTTGATGGCCTCTTCGAAGTTTCCTTTCATGGTTTGGGCCAGTCCCATGCCGTCCAATGCAAGATCGAACTCGGGCAGTAGAACCAGGGATTTTTCCAGGTATTTGATGGCCTCATCCGGCTGTCCATTGTTCAGGTAGAAGATTCCAATGTTGTACTGGTATTGCGGGTTTTGCTCCCGTTCCTTCTCGACCTTTTTTTCCTTGGACGCGCAGGTACAGAGCAAAGCCGTCAGAAAAATAACGGCGGCTGTCTTGGCAATTTTCATGATACCCCCTCGTTGGAGACAAATTCATTTTTGAGTTTACGGGACATGAGATCCTGAAGCGCGGTACGCGGGTTTTTATCTTTGTAGAGGATCTGATAGACCTGGTCCAGGATGGGCATGTCCACCTTCTCTTTTTGCGCCAGCTGATAGGCCGACAGCGTCGTGCCGATGCCCTCTGCCACCATCTTCATTCCTGAAACGATGTTTTTCAATGCCTTTCCCTTTCCCAGCTCGTAGCCCACATATCTATTCCTGCTGAGGCTACCGGTGCAGGTCAGGACCAGATCCCCGATCCCGGCCAGGCCGGAAAAGGTTTCCTGTCTCGCTCCCAATTGTACGCCAAGTCGGGTGACCTCTGCAATTCCTCGCGTGATCAGGGCCGCCAACGAATTCGAGCCGAATTCGAGCCCATCGGAGATCCCGGCCGCGATCGCGATCACGTTCTTCAGAGCCCCTGCCAGTTCAACCCCGATAATGTCTTCGGAGGCATAGGCCCGGAAATAAGCATAGGAGACCAGGTGCTGGACTTTCTGGGCCAGCCCTCTCTCGTTTGAGGCGACCACCACGGCCGTGGGGTGAGATTCGGCAACCTCTCTGGCAAAGCTGGGACCGGAGAGGGTGGCCACACTCGGCTTGAACCGGGCTGCAAAAACCTCTACCATGAGCTCGCTCATTCTCTTCAGAGTGTCCTTTTCGATTCCTTTGGTAAGGCTGACCAGCAAGGCCTGCGGTTTCAGGATAGGCAGGAGACGGGCATACAGCTCACGGCAGTATTCAGAAGGAATGGCAATAAAGACGACATCCGCCCCGGTGGCTGCGCTTTCCAGCTCATGGTGGAAGGACACTGAGTCCGGAAAGACCGATCCGGGCAGGAACGTCCGGTTTTCCCGATACTTGAGGGTCTGCTGAAAAACATCCTCCTCGCGGATCCAGAGACGGATCGGGAGGTCCTTTCTGCCCAGGTGCAGCGCGAAGGCGCTGCCCCAACTACCTCCTCCAATCACACATGCATTCATTCTGCTTTTTCTCCTAGTCTTTTTTCGGTGGATCCGAAAAGGCGGGCGATGTTTGCCCGATGCCGTAGGGCGATCAAAACGAACGTGGCCGTTCCCAGTGCGACGATCTCAATATCACCCAGGAAGATCCAGATAAAGAAGGGAAGGCTGAAAAAAGCGACCAGCGATCCCAAAGACATAAAGCGGGTGAGGGCCACGACGAGCACAAAAACGGCAATGCTGCACAGCAGAGGGAGAGGGGCGAGTACGGCATAGACACCGACGGCGGTGGCGACTCCTTTTCCCCCCTTGAATCGGATGTAAACGGGGTAACAATGCCCTATCACGGCCAGTACGCCCGCTGCGTAGGCTACCCAGGAGTCGGGGAACCAGCGCAGCGCCAGATAGACTGGGATGGCTCCCTTCAGAATATCAATCAGTGCCACCGGAAGTGCCAGTTTCCATCCCGTGAGCCGCAGCACGTTAGTAGCGCCGATGTTAGTGCTCCCCAGGTCTCGGATATCCTTTTTTTCCTTGATCCGGTACAGGAGATATCCTGAGGGCACGGAGCCTAGGAGGTAGGCGAAAACAAGAAACAGGATTGTCATGATAGACTCGCGCTATGGATTCGGGAGTATTCCGCTCCCTCCGGTTTCAGAGTGCTCTTATAAAGATCGACCGAATGCACCGACATGCTCCCGAAGGCGGTTCGTTCTTGGCTGCACACGAACTTGAGGGCCGCCTCCAGATTACGCGGGGATTTAATCCTTCCCAGAGTCAAGTGCGGATGAAAGCGGCGCCTCTCACGTGGGATTTCGATTGCCTCTAGGCCTTCCTCCAGGTCAAAGTGGAGGGACTCTAGTGGCCGGCTTTGAGAGATCCCGGACCAGATGATCCTGGGGACTTGGGGCTTTGCCGGGAAGGTTCCGGTGCCAACGAATTCAAGGGAAAAGGCGGCGTGTCGTGCTGTGACATCATCCAGAATCGAAGAGACCTCAGCCACTCGGGAGGCAGAGATCTCTCCCAGGAACTTGAGGGTCAGGTGTATTCCCTCCGGCCTGACCCAGCGTACAGGAGCGTCGAAGAGTTTGACTTCCCGCAGGAAACTGAGTAATGCATTCTTTACAGCCTCGGACAACTCAACGGCGATGAATGCGCGCATGACTCTCCTCTCAGGGAGCTGTTCCCCTTTGGGATCGCTGCAGGCGGCGGCGAAGCATGTCCAGGGCACTCTGGCTGGCCCGCTGCTTAACGGTGATGCGGTTTCCCAGGAACAGGTTCTTCTCGGTTTGCGTTTCATCCGGGCCGGCGAGGGATATATATACCAGCCCGACCGGCTTTATTTTGCTGCCGCCGGTGGGGCCCGCGATCCCTGTAATGCTCAGGCCGTAGGTCGCGCCGGAGCCGGCACGGATGTTATCGGCCATGGCTGCTGCAACCTCAGGGCTCACGGCTCCGTGGTTCTCCAGGAGCGATGGGGGCACGCCCAGGAGCCGGATCTTAGCCTCATTGGAATAGGACTGCACTCCTTCCAGAAAGTAGGCCGAGCTCCCCGACACGTTCGTGATGCGGTGCCCCAGCAGCCCTCCGGTGCAGGACTCGGCGACCGCCAGGGTTGCGCCTTCCTTACTGAGAAGATTCCCGATAACATCTTCCAGCTCCTCATCCCGCACGGTGAAAACGTCTTCACCCAGGCGCTCGATCATGGCATCGACGGGTTGCATGAGTTTCTGTTCTGCATCGTCTTCACTCAGCTCCGAGAATGCGGTCAGGTGGATCTCGATCTGTCCGGGACTGGCGAGCACGGTCGCATCGAAGTCCTGACTATCGACAGGATACAGATCGGAGATTTGGTCTTCTATCTGCGATTCAGACACTCCGGCCAGTTTCAGTGTCCTCCGGATCTGAAAGCCCTCTCGCATTCCCCGCAGTCGTGGGAGGACCTGGTTCAGGACCATAGGCTCGAGCTCTCGGGGAGGGCCGGGCAGGAGCACGATGGTCCGGCCCCCGGCCTCCAGCCACAATCCCGGCGCGGTTCCGTTGGGGTTTTCCAGGGGAGAGGAGCCCTCGATGATGAAGGCCTGTTTCCGGTTCACATCGGATATGGAGATACCTCGCCTCCGGAACCGATCCTGGATCTGGTCCCAGAGATGTTCCTGAAATATGAGTCCTTTCTCAAGAGCCGAGGCTAGGACTTCCCGGGTCCTGTCGTCCTGAGTAGGGCCGAGCCCGCCGATGAAGAAGATAACATCAGAGCGTTTCATGGCTGTCCGGATACAGGCTGCCAAGTCGTCCGGATCGTCTCCCACCACCGTCTTATACGAGACGCGAAAACCAAGTTGGTTGAGGTGACGGGTGAGAAAGAGCGAATCTGTGTCCAGATGATAGGGTGTGAGCATCTCGGAACCAACGGCCAGAATCTCGATCTTTGTACGCCTGTGGTTAGTCATAGCTTCAGAAGCAAAATATTCAGGATGATGCTGGCATATATCCCCGCCAGGATATCATCCAGCATTATGCCCCATCCGCCTCGGAAAGATTCGGCTTTGTGGATAAACATGGGCTTGATGACGTCAAAGATTCGGAAAAGAAGGAAACTCGTCAGAACCGCCCACCAGATGGGGGGGACCAGCAGCAGTGCTATCCACTGTCCCACGACCTCGTCGATGACAACAGTCCTGGGGTCTTTCTTCTTGATCCGTGTGGCATAGGCCGCGGAGGCCCAGACACCCAGGAAAAAAACTGCCAGTCCGATCGCCAGATAAAGCGGCCAGGAGATGCGGTGGAACCAGAATCGGAAGCCCAGCGCAATGAACAAGCTGGCTAACGTTCCCGGTGCAACGGGAAAAAATCCGGTTCCGAAAAAAGTGGCTAAACCAGTGATTAGGATGCGTCTCATATCAGTGTCCCGTATAAATCATATACATCGCTGCGTAGGATTTCAACTGGTTGGATGACATCGGCCGGCCCGGGGCCCTCGGGAGGGGATATAAAAACCACTCCGTCCACCTCCGGGGCCTGATTTTGGGTTCGACCGACGAGTATGTCCTGATCTCCCTGGAGCCTGCCGTCTAGAAGAACGGGGACTCGGGTCCCTACGTACCGCTCCAGACGTCGGGCCGAGATGCCGGCCTGTATCTCCATGATCTCCTGTCTCCGATGCATTTTTTCACCAGCAGGGATCTCGTCTCCCCAAGCGAAGCTGGGGGCGTCCTTTTCATGCGAATAGGTAAACACGCCCAGGTGGTCGAAGTCTGCCTGGCGTACAAAGTCCTTGAGCTGAGCAAATTCCTCAGGACCTTCACCCGGGAATCCCACGATCAACGAAGTTCGGAGCGCGGCATCAGGGAGCCTCCGGCGGATCTTTGAGATAAGCTCAAGCGCATGCGTTCCATCCAGCCCGCGCCTCATCCTCCGGATTAAGGTCGGGGCCGCATGCTGGAACGGGCTGTCGATATAGGAACAGATCTTGTCCGAACTCATGGTATCCAGCAGTTGGTCCGAGATCTCCTCCGGGTAGCTGTATAAGACACGGATCCAGCTGAGGTCCGGGATCTTCTCCAGTCCCTCCAGAAGCAAAGGCAGTCCTTCTTTTAAGCCCAGGTCTCGGCCATAATAAGTGGAATCTTGAGAGATGAGATTGATTTCTCTGATCCCTTGATCGGCCATCCTGCGAGCCTCCTGCACGATGGAATCGATGTTCCGTGACCTGTAGGGGCCCTTTATCCGGGGAATGGTGCAGAATGTACAGCGGTGGGAGCATCCTTCGGAGATCTTGACATAAGCCCAGGCCGGAGGAGTGGACAGAAGCCGGGGGGAATCATGATCGTAAAGGAAGCAGTGTTCCTCGGGATCGTATGGGCTGTCCTCGATGAGCTGTACAATGTGGTGGAAATCGTATACTCCCGTCCAGAGATCGATCTCAGGGTAGCGCTGTTTCAATGAGGGCAGGTCTTTCTGGACATAGCAGCCCGTAGCCACGATCATGAGATGGGGCTTTTCCCGTTTGAGTGAGAGGGCTTCTCGAAAATGCTGTTCGGCTTCATCCCGGGCAGGCTGGATGAATCCACAGGTGTTGACGATGATGATGTCCGCCTGCGCCAGTTCGGTTTCCAGAATGTAGTTGCCGGACTGGAGCAGGTATCCCAGCATGACCTCGCTGTCCACGAGGTTCTTGGCGCAGCCGAGACTTATCAGAGCGATGTGTTTCTTGTTTTCGCCCATGACACAACAGCCAGATTACGCCACCCCGGTCAGGGATAGAGGCGGTAGAGAAGGCGGGGGAAGGGGATGGCCTCGCGGATGTGCTTGATGCCGCACAGCCAGGAAAGCATACGTTCCACGCCCATCCCGAATCCGGAATGAGGTACAGAGCCGTATTTCCTGAGATCTATGTACCATTCATAGGCTTCGCGGGGGAGTTTATGCTCTTTGATCTTTTCTTCCAGGAGCACAGGGTCATGGATCCTCTGCCCACCCCCTATGATCTCTCCGTATCCTTCGGAAGCCAGTATATCCATGCCGAGGACAAGATCCGGCCTCGCTTCCGCGGGCTGCATGTAAAAGGCCTTGATCTTGGCGGGGAAATGCGTGACGCACACAGGAGAAGCAAAGTGTTCACTGAGGGCTGTCTCTTCCGGAGCGCCGAAATCATCTCCGAAGGAGATCGAGTTGCCCTTCTCGTTCAACACCTGGATGGCGTCTTCATACGTGATCTGGGGGAAGGGCTTTTTGATATTCTCAAGGGGAGCCGTGTCCCTTTCCAGTACGTCAAGGGCCTCCTTCTGGTTCACCAGCACTCGCTCGATGATGGACACGATGAGGTCTTCCCCCAGGATCTTGATATCATCCAGGGTGGCAAAGGCGATCTCGGGCTCCACCATCCAAAATTCGATGAGGTGTTTGCGGGTCTTGGATTTTTCGGCCCGGAATGTGGGACCGAAGCAGTAGACCTTTCCGAAGGCCATGGCTGTTGCTTCGTTGTAAAGCTGGCCGCTCTGGCTGAGGTAGGCCTTCTGATCGAAGTATTCCGTTTCGAATAGAGTCGTTGTACCTTCGCAGGCGCTGGGGCGTTAGGATCGGGGTGTCCAAGTTCCGAAATCCGCGGCCATCGAAAAAATCGCGGATGGCCTTGATGAGCTCGGTCCTCACCTCCAGCACAGCGTGCTGCTTGCGCGAACGCAGCCAAAGGTGACGGTGCTCCATGAGGAACGAGATGCCGTGCTCTTTCGGTGTTATGGGATATTCCTCTGCGATCTGTACGACCTCGATGTCCGAAATGCTCATCTCAAGGCCCCCCGGCGCGCGCTGGTCTTCCCGCACCTGGCCTCGGAGAATGAGGGAGGATTCCAGGGTCAGTTCATCGAATGTCCGGAAAAGGGGGTGATCCTTATCCGGGCTGTATATCGTACCCTGTAACAGGCCGGTCCCGTCGCGGACCAGCAGAAAACGGATCTTGCCGCTGGAGCGTTTGTTGTACAGCCAGCCCCGGATCTCGATGTCTTGGTTGAGGCGGCCCTTGAGGTCCTCGATGTATACCCATTCCATAGTGCCAGAAATTATAAACCTTTCGAGGACAGTTGACAATCCTGCGGGGTTCGATTTATAAAGAGTTCGCCATGAATAGGGAACAACTACAAAAAATCGCTGTGTGTGTTGAACGAGGCAAAATCGATATAAAGTCGCCTCATCCTC
>JBGUED010000004.1:0-20087 GCA_041821525.1 Candidatus Aminicenantaceae bacterium
CCAGTCTTATTTTCTTTATGGCCTGACTCAGCTTCAGCTGGCGGCGTCCCTCTTCCCTGTGGGAGAGATGACAAAGTCCGAGGTGAGGGCATACGCCCGTCAGCGAGGCCTCCCGGTCGCGTCCCGGCCGGAGAGCCAGGAAATCTGTTTCATCCCCGATAATGATTACGGCCGGTTCCTGGCAGAACGGATGCCTGAACTGGCCCGGCCCGGGCCCATTGTCGACAATGAGGGGACTGTATTGGGTCAGCATCCGGGGATCTTCCACTTTACCATCGGTCAGCGACGTGGCATGGGAGTGGCTGCTCCCCATCCCCTCTATGTCCTGGAGATTCGAGCCCGCGAGAACACCGTCGTGGTCGGACCGAATCAGGAGCTCTACAAGCGGGCGTTGCTGGCAGGACAGCTCAATTGGATAGCCTGGCCCAGCCTCGCACGCCCGCTCAGGGCCACAGCCCGGATCCGTTACAAGCACAAGGAGACGCCGGCCACCATCATCCCCCTTCCCGGGGAAAAGGTCTCGGTGGAGTTTGACCGGCTGCAGCGAGCCATCACGCCGGGGCAGTCAGTGGTCTTCTATGACGAAGACAGTGTTTTGGGAGGGGGGATCATCGAGGGCCCTCTCGACTGATGGATGTCAGAAATTTCTCCGAGGTCGGCCGCTTGACCCGCCTGCTCTTGAAGCGGCCCGAAGATTCGTTTCTCAGTCAAGAGAACCTGGACGCCAACTGGAAGGAGTACAATTACCTGGGACCTCCTGATTATGTCCGGGCCTGTGCCGAATACGACGCGTTCGCCGCCCTGCTCAGCGATTCCGTGCCTGAAATCCATTATCTTAGAGAGGACCCCGAAGCCGGCCTGGATTCCCTCTATGTGCGCGATGCCCTCCTCATCGCGGAGGGCGGAGCCGTGATCCTGAACATGGGCAAGCCTCAGCGGAGAGGGGAGCCGGCAGCGGCGGGCCGGGTTCTGTCGGAACTCGGCATTCCCGTCCTGGGCGAG
Source organism: Candidatus Aminicenantaceae bacterium (assembly GCA_041821525.1). Lineage (GTDB taxonomy): Bacteria > Acidobacteriota > Aminicenantia > Aminicenantales > Aminicenantaceae > JAUXEH01. Next base: position 1,003 of record JBGUED010000004.1, read on the forward strand.
ATACGGGAGCCGGGAAAAGTCGAGGGTGGGGATGTGGTCTGGTTCGACCGGAACACCCTGGCCATCGGCCAGGGCTACCGGACGAATGCCGAGGGCATCCGCCAGTTGACCGAAATCCTATCCGATTCGGTCTCAAGTATCCAGGTCGTCCCGCTCCCGCATTGGAAGGGCCCGGGCGATGTTCTCCACCTCATGTCGCTGATCAGCCCGCTGGACCAGGATCTTGCTCTGGTGTTTTCCCCCCTCCTGCCGGTGCCGTTCCGGGAATGGCTGCTGGAGCGCGGAATCACCCTGCTCGAGGTTCCCTCCGTGGAACACGACACCATGGCTGGAAACGTCCTGGCCGTGGGGCCGCGGGACTGCCTCATGCTCTCCGGCAACCCGCTCACCCGCAGGCTGTTGGAGGCTTCCGGAGTGAGGGTCCAGGTGTATGTAGGGATCCATATATCGCAGATGGGGGCGGGCGGCCCGACTTGTCTGACCCGGCCGCTCTTCCGTTCGGATTGAGGGGGGAGGGTTAGGCCTTTCCCACAGCCTTGAGCTTGGATGAGATGCTGGCGTCTTTATCCAACCTGTGATCTACATGCAGATCAATGTGGATGCGGTCCACGCCCATGTCGACCAGTTTTTGATGGGTTTTCTCAATGACCGCGAACAGGGAGGGAAGATCCGGGGATTCGATGGTGGTCGACATCCCGCCCGTCGTGCTCTTCAGGCCCGACTCCTCGACGATGTGGATGACCTCTTTCACATAACGGCTGACTGAGGCGCCCTCGCTAGTGGGGAATATGGCTAGCGATGCGATGATCATGCTTTCTTGCGGGATTTCTTCTTGACCCTCTTGACCAGGTCCTCGAGCGTGATGCTTTCAAAGTAGTTTTTCAGCATCAACGAAGCCTCCTCCCAAACCTCGTGCGTGACACAGTTGGGAGTGCGCTGGCAGTATTCGTCGTCCTCCACGCACTCCACCAGGCAGCAGGTGCCTTCCAGCGCGTACAGGATTTCGCTCAGTCTGATGTCAGCCGGATTGCGGGCGAGGATGTATCCTCCGCCGGCTCCCCTTATACTCTTGACCAGCTTGTTGATCTTGAGCGGGATGATGATCTGTTCCAGGTAGCGGATGGAGATTTCTTCTTCGTCGGAGACGTGCTTCAGGATGTGCGCCTTCTGGCCGTCGTCGTAGTGTAAAGCAAGGTTGAGCATCAGGCGGGTTCCGTAACGGCCTTTTGTCGATAATCTGATCATTTCAGCCTCCTCATATTGGTGCCGATGAACACATGTTTGTTTCGGTTATATATTCAATTATATACTAGCGGAATCCCTGGGCTATTTCAACCTAATTTTATAGAAATTATAAGGTTTATTTGCTGCAGAGATATCCTTTTCTTCACATTCTGAGCAGGAGAGGGCACGGTTGACAGTCCTGGTGGTTTGTGTGATAAATTCTTCTTTACACCAGTCCAATTTAGTGAGGAATACACCATGAGCTGCGAGATCCTTCTGGGCGCCGAAGCCGTCGCCCTAGGGGCGATCCATGCCGCCCTGCCCGGGATCCAGGGATTGTTCAGGAGAAGCGAATGGATATAGATATCACGGCCATTGAACACATATTCCGGCAGGCCGAACATGAAACTTTGCTCGAACATGAGGTCTATGCCGTCCTGAATGCCCTGGGCATGGACACACCCGACCATATTTTTCTCCCGATGGGACAGGAAGTGACCGGTCAGGACCTGGCTGGGATCCCCGGCAGCAGCCTGGTGCTCAAGGTGGTGTCGCATGGCATCCTCCACAAATCGGATGTGGGAGGGGTGCGTTTTGTAGATAAGGACCCGGAGGCTGTGAATCGGACCGTCGCCGACATGCTGGAAAAGATCCCCGAGCGCTTCAGGCTGTGGCAGCAAGAATTCCACCCAGAAGGAAAAACCGATGTGTCCGAGGACAGCGCCGCACTGATTCAGGGAACGCTCGTTCTGGAAGCCGTGGACTATGAGAAGTCGGGATTCGGTTCCGAGCTGCTCCTCGGCCTGCGCAATTCCAGGGAGTTCGGCCCCATCGTAAGCATGGGCAGCGGAGGGTTGGATGTGGAGTACCTCAATGCTCGGATCAAAGAGGGGAGATCGGTATCCATATCCTCCGCCCATCTCACGGAGGGGAAGGACGTGTCCCGGATCCTGCGTCCCCTGGCCTTTTATGACAAGCTGACCGCGGGCTTCAGGGGCCGGCCGCCCCTGGTGGCTGAGAAAAAGCTGGCCGAGCTGTTTCTCAAATTCCAGAGGCTGGGGGCCCATTTTTCTCCCTATTCGCAGGACAGCGAATTTGTGATCGAAGAGGCCGAGATCAATCCCTTTGTTATAAGCCGGGGCCGGCTGCTCCCGCTGGACGGGCTGTGCCGCATCTCCCGCAGCAAGCTCAGAGTGCCGGAGAGGCCCCATGCAGACATAGAGTTCCTGCTCATGCCCCGGAGCATCGGGATCATCGGGGTCTCTGAGAAGATGAACATCGGCCGCATCATCCTGAACAACATTCTCAAGCAGGGATTCCCGCGTGAAAAAGTCTATGTGGTCAAACCGGGAGTGCAGGAGATCGAAGGGTGCCGGTGCGTGCCCGATGTGGCCGGCCTCCCTGAGACCGTCGACCTGTTCGTGCACACGGTCTCCGCCGAGCTGGGATTTCAGGTGATGCGGGACCTGATCCAGGCGCAGAAAGCCCGCTCAGTGATCTTCATCGCGGGCGGGATGGGAGAAAAGGAGGGAACAGAGGAGATCGAGCGCGGCATTAAGATCCTCATCCGCGATAGCCGTGCCGCCAATCAACATGTCCCCGTGGTCAACGGCGGCAACTGCCTGGGCATCTTCTCCCGGCCTGGGAAATACGACACCACTTTCATCCCGGAGCATAAGATCTTTTCCCTGCCGCGCGGCGATGTGCGTCCCCATCCTCTGGTCTATCTCAGCCAGAGCGGGGCCTACATGATCTCACGTATGAGCCAGATCCCGGGGATCGAACCCGCTTATGCGGTTTCCATCGGGAATCAGATCGACCTTACCATCTCCGACTACCTCAACTATCTTAAGGACCGGGACGAAGCCCGTATATTCGCCCTCTATATCGAGGGATTCCTCCCCGGAGACGGACTGGCCCTGGTTCGCGCTGCTCAGGAGATTACCCGGCAGCCGGGCAAGGCGATCGTGGCCTTCAAGGCCGGCCGCTCCCCGGAAGGCCGGATTGCTAGCGCCAGTCATACGGCATCGGTCGCCGGAGACTTCGAAGTGAGCCGAGCCCTGCTCGGGCAGGCCGGAGTGATCGTGTCTGAGACCATCGACGAGTTTGAAAACACCACTCGGGGCCTCTGTTTTCTGGCGGACAAGAAAGTCCGGGGAAACCGGGTGGGCCTGATCTCCAACGCCGGCTTCGAGTGCGTGATCATGTCGGACAGCATCGCGGGGGAACCGGCGCTCGAACTGGCGCGCTTTTCTGCCGCGACCACCGAGCGGATGGCGCAGGCCCTGGATCCGTTGGGGATCACGCGGCTGCAGAACATCCGCAATCCCATGGATGTTACACCCGCGGCGGATGACCGCGCCTTTGCCGCCTGTGTCGAGGCGATCCTGGAGGATGAGAACGTGGATTGTGCCGTGGTCTCGCCCCTGCCCATGTCGCCCGCCATGAACACGCTGGCTCCCTCGGAGTTTCACAGCGAAGACCTGATGCGGGAGGGGAGCACTCCACGCCGGCTGATCGACATCTTTCACCGGACCGAAAAGCCTTTTGTGGTGAGCATCGACAGCGGCATGCCCTACCAACCCATGAAGGAGCTGCTGGAGGGCGAGGGCGTGCCCGTGTTCCGCCGCTGCGACGAGGCTGCGGCCTTTTTGCGGCGGTATGTCCATCATTTCCTCGAGAAGCAGGCATGATGGCACGGCAAAAAGGGGCGATCCCCGTTTTTAAGCGAGAAACAAATGATCACTGAGAATATCAAGCGCATCCTGGAGGAGCTGCCCGAGGGGGTGAGGCTGGTGGCTGCGGCTAAAACCCGCACGCCCGAGGAAATACTCGAAGCCATAGATGCCGGTGTGAAGATCATCGGTCAGAACTATATCCAGGAGGCGGAGGCTGCCTTCGAGGCGGTGGGCCGGCGGGCCAGGTGGCACTTTATCGGGCACCTCCAGAAGAACAAGGTCAGAAAGGCCGTGCGCCTCTTCGACATGATCGAAACCCTGGATTCCCTGGAGCTTGCCCAGGAGATCGACAAACGGGCCTCCCAGAACGCGCGCAGCCTGCCGGTCCTGATCGAGATCAACAGCGGCCGGGAGCCTCAGAAGTTCGGGGTGCTGCCCGAGGAGGCCGAGGCGCTGGTCAGGCAGATCGCTCCCCTGACCCATGTTCGGATTCAGGGGGTGATGACCATGGGGCCATATATGGGCGATCCTGAGGATTCCCGCCCCTATTTTGTGGAGACGCGCCGCGTTTTCGAGCGCTTGGGCACCTGCGCGATCCCCGGCGTAGAGATGACTTTCCTCTCCATGGGAATGACCAACTCCTACCGCGTTGCGGTCGAGGAGGGTGCCAACCTCGTCCGTATCGGCACCTTGATCTTCGGGCCCCGCTGATCCCGCCTCAATCTGGAATTTCCAGGGAGTTGTGCTATAATGCTGTTTTTGCAGTGAGGAACGGCACATGTCAGACACAAAAAAAGAACTGGAAACGTTGTTTCAGGAGTTGGAGTATTCCGATTACAAGTGGATCGACCCCGAGTCGATCGTGGTGTCCCAATGGGTACGTATGAAGTGCCGGTTCGGATGCCCGGAGTACGGCAAAACAGCTGCGTGCCCTCCCCAGGTGCCTTCTATAGCGGAGTGTGAGCGCTTCTTCCAGGAGTACAGCGTGGCAGCCGTGTTCCACTTTGCCAAGGTCATGGAGCGCCCCGAGGACCGAAATGAATGGACCAAGGGGATCAGTGAGGGGCTCCTGGAGCTGGAGAGAAGAGTGTTCATCTCGGGATATCGGAAGGCCTTCCTCCTCTACCTCGACAGCTGCCATATCTGCAGCACCTGCTCCGGCAGCGAAAAGCCCTGCTTCCTCCCCAAACAGGCACGCCCCACTCCCGAGGCCCTAGGGGTGGACGTGTTCGCCACCGTGCGTCAGATCGGGTATCCCATCGAGGTGCTCTCCGACTATGATCAGACCATGAATCGATATGCCTTCCTGCTCATCGAGTAAAACCACAGAACTCAAGCGAGGAGACTCGAAATAATGGACAAGACGATAAGACTGATCGAGGAACCTTATCCCCTCAGGAAAGAAAGAAAGGGCGGCGCGGCCAGCCTTATGCTGGCAGCCCAGATGCTGGAAGCCTGCCGGATGAAGGACGATGGCATGGAGATCCCACACATCGACGCGGTGGCCACGACCACCTTCGGTATCCCGACAGGCTTCCTGGCCCGTATGGATGAGATCGGCATCGTCAAGACCTGCGAATACCTCTCTGGGATGGCAGACGAAACCGATGCCGAAGATCCCATTTTCCAGAAGTACTTCAATTTTTTCACTCCAGCCAGAAGCCTGGCGGAAAGATGCGAGAAGGGAAGGGAGGCCGGTGCAGCGCCCCTCTGGAAGGCGGGAGCGGTGAAGGACGCGGAGCCGAAGGACTTCATGGTCGTCGACCTCCTGAAAAAACGCTTCCAAGCCGTGGCTTTCATCACGGCCACCGAGATTGTGGAAGAGGAAATCCTGGAGATGGCGGAGGTGGAGAAACTCTGCCGCGAGGGATTCGGCTGGAGGGAGGGGCCCTTTGCCATGATGAACCGCATGGGCATTGCAGAAGCCATGCGCAAGGTAACCGAAAAGATGGAGATGTCTCACCGCCAGGAGATCAATTTTCCTATCACAAACCTGCTGATCACCCAGGCCAACAAGGACGAACCCTGGCCTCTCAACAGTAAGATCCAGTAGCCGGATTCATTGACAATAGCCCGGGATGCCTCCGCATCCCTCGTTTTGATAGGAAACAAGAAGCATGACGATTCGTGAAGAGCTGGAGGAACTGGAACGGCAGATCCTTTCGCCCCGGGCCTGCCTGAGCGCAAACTCGCGTGGCCGCCGGCGTGAGGAGACGATGCATCCACTAAGGACGGGCTTTCAGAGGGACCGCGACCGCATCATCCACTCTAAATCTTTCCGTCGGCTCAAACACAAGACCCAGGTCTTTCTGGCACCCTTCGGAGACCACTACCGCACCCGCCTGACTCACACACTCGAAGTCTCCCAGATCGCCCGCACCATATCCAAGGCCGTCCGCTTGAACGAGGACCTCACGGAGGGGATCGCACTGGGGCATGACTTGGGACACACGCCCTTCGGGCACGCGGGGGAGAAAGTGCTGGCAGGCCTCTCACCGGATGGATTCTCCCATTACCAGCAGAGCCTCAGGGTGGTGGACAAACTGGAATACGGCGGCAAGGGCCTGAACCTGACCTACGAGGTGAGGGATGGCATTGTCAAGCACTCCAAGGGGCGGGGACCGATCCTGGACGCAGATGAAGAGGAGATGCCGATTACTCTGGAAGGGCAGGTGGTCCGGATCTCCGATGTGATCGCTTATGTCAACCATGACATCGACGATGCCCTAAGGGCTGAGCTCATCAAGTTCGAAGACCTGCCCGAGCACCTGGTCCGGATCCTGGGCAAGTTCCATGCGTATCGCATCGACACCATGGTGGAGGATGTTGTGCGCTCCAGCCTGGAAGCAGGCCTCGACGGGATCCACATGAGCGACAGGATCACTACAGCTGTATCCGAGCTTCGCGACTTTCTCTACGAGCGTGTGTACTGTTCACCCGAGGCAAAGCGCATGACCCTGAAGGTCGAGAAGATCCTCACAGACCTCTATGAGCATGTTCTGGAGCATCCGGGGGATCTCGTAAAACCATTTCCGGAGGAAGATCCGCTGGAGGTGCGGGCCCGCGATGTGATCGCCGGCATGACCGACCTCTATGCCCTGCGCCTGTATGAAGAGTTTTTCTCTCCTACAGACTGGCCGCTGATCTGAATCAGTAAAAAAAGGCCCGTTTGGGAAACGGGCCCTTCCGTAAATGATTCTTATGCTGCGGGTTGTTTCTTGAGCAGGATTTCCTCGAAGAACTGCAGGGCTTCTTCCTCGCCTGTCTGCCCCAGCCAGAAGATGGCGTTCTTGCGTACGGCCGCGCTCTGGTTGGACCTGGCGATGGAGATGAGCAGCGGAACGGATTGATCTTTGGGCAGCTGGCTTATGGCGAAGAGGGCGGACTTCTTGATGTCCTCGTCCTCATCCGATCCCTCCACCACGTCCTTGAGAAACAGGGCCGCCTCGTCCGAGGCCTTCTGTCCCAACCAGAAGATGGCGTTCTTGCGCACCTCGCGGTCCTTGTCCTGGCGGGCGATGCGGAGCATCTCCTGGATGGCCTCCTCTTCGCCGCTCAGGCTGTAGGCGAAAACCACCTGCTTCCTCAGCTCGGTTCCCTGGACCTTCCCGGCGATGTCCTTGAGGGCCCGATAGCCCTCAGGACTCTTCAGGATGCCGATCCAGAGGATGGCGTTTTTCCGGACTCCCGTGGCATAGCCGCCCAGCGCTACGCCCTTTAAGAAGGGAGTCGCCTTGGGGCTGTCGTGGAGGCTGATCACCAAGATCAGGCTGGTCTGGAGTTCATCTTCGCCGCTGCTTTCGAATTGGGCGGTTAGAAACGCGAAGCTTTCGGCAGCATTTGTCTCGCCCAGCCAGTACAAGGGCGCGTCCTCGAACGCGAAGCTCCTGTCCGGGTCAAAGAGGGTGCTGTCCACGATCCGGCTTTTATCATCCGACATCCGATAGAGCAGGAAGATCCCGGCCGGACCGCTCCCATCCAGTTCTGTATTTACGGAATACCTGTCTCTGTTTTTTTCCTGGTAGGTGCGCCGGATCTTGATCTCACCGGACTTGATCTGGACCTGGTAGCGCGTGTCCGGGGTTCGTCGGTCTCCCATATTGATCCTGTCCCGGGCTGGAAACACATACCCGGCCATGTACAGGCCTTCCCTGTGCTCTCTCCGGAATTCCTGTCCGGCCGCTTCGATCCGTTTGTCCAGGGATTGGCCGGGCTTGTCAATATGCTGCACCCGGCCCGTGAGGTCGACATCCTGTCCGAATCCCCAGCCAGCGGCGGCCAGGAGGACGACCGCCCCGGCGATCCATGCTGTCGTGTGTGTTTTTATGTGTGTCATGGTAGTGTGTCTCCCAGTTTCTGTCTCTCAGGTGCTGCGCCGCGAGGCGGTCACTTCTCGATGATTTCCTGCAGATACTGGAGCGCAGCCTCATCCTTGGAGCGGCCAAGGAAGAAGATGATGGTCTTCTGGAGATCGGAATCCTTTTCTTTGCGGGCGATGCCGATCAGCATGGGGATCGCCTCCTTACTCCTGTTCTGGCCGATGGACATGATGAGACGCTTCTTCACCTTGGCCTCACCGCTCTGGTTGTACATGTCGACCAGGAGGGGGAGGAGGTCGGCACTTCGGCTCTGTCCCAGCCAGAAGATAGCCTGCTCGCGGGCCTTGGCATCCTTGTCGCCCTTGGCAATGGCGATGAGCTTTTCCTGTGCTGCCTGGCTTTTCGAGTTCTGGCCGAAGCCGAAGATCAGCTTCTCCTTGATGTTGATGTCCGATTCCTTGTCATACAGGCTGATGAGGAGGTCGACGGTCTCTGTGTTCCTCCGCTGCCCCAGGAAGAAGATGGCCTGCTCCCGGGTCTTGGGGTCCTTGTCACTGCGGGCGATGGAGATGATCTTATCTTGGGCGGCGTTGCTCCTGTTCTGGGAAAGGGACATCAGGACGATCTGTTTGATCTTGGGATCATCTGTGTCGTTCAGGATCTTGAAGATGAGGTCGAGACTCTCATCGTCCTGGCGCTTGCCCAACCAGAAGATGGCCTGGTGCTGGACCTCTTTGTCCGGGTCCTCTGTGGCCAGTTTCGCCATGAGGAGGGGCACCTCGGGATGCTTGGAGCGGGAGAGCACGAAGATGGCGTTGCGTCGGAGCTTGGGATTTTCCTCGTCCTGCAGGATCTTGACCAGAATGGGGTAGGCCTTTTCGCTGTCTACGTTGAGGAGGGCCTGCAGGGCCACCAGTTTGAGTTCGAGCTCGGGGTCTTTTTCTTCTTCATCCTGATCCGAGGTGAGGCCTAGTACCGCCAGCCCTTCGTAGGTGCTCAGGGCTTGATCGTACTGGCCCGCGGCCCTCTCATAGGCGAGCGAACCGGCGTACAGCCCCTCTATACCCTCATAGCTCGGCATGATGGCCAGCTCGGACAGGCCCTCCAGGGCCAGAACCCCGCCTAGGCCGTCCAGCGCGCTGTAGGCCAAGGCCCCGCTCAGGTTCTCGAGTTCCATGGCTTCCAAGGACACCCCCGCCTCCAGGAGCTCCGCGTGCTCAAGATCGCTCAGCTCTGCGATGTCCTCCGTGTTGATGAGGCTCCCGCTGATGTAGGCGCGATAGTCGGATAGACCATTGTCGACCAAGTCCTCGGAGATTTTGACCCGGAGGATGCGCGCGTCGTCCAACCAGGCGCTGTCCTTGTACTGGGCGATCAGCTTGTTGAGGACGGAGATGGATCTTTCCTTGGCTTCGAGGCGCCCTTCCATGTCGGCCAGGGAATCGCCCATCTTGTGCAGGCTGTATCCCAGCCAGTACAGGGAGTCATCGAGATAGTTGCTGGCCTGGTAGGTCTTGATCAGATACTCCAGGTTCTCGATGGCGGCCTGCCAATCCTTGTCATAGATGGACTTTTTGGCGGTGTCATAGATTTCCTTGTCTTGTTTCTCCTGGGCCAGAACCATGCTGGAAAAGACCAGCATCAGGGCCAGCAGCAGCGATAGTGTTTTTGTGGTTTTCATGATTTTGTCTCCTTAGAGTTTTTGTAAGATGTTTATCTTGAAGAGGATATCCCTCGATTGGATGAGCCGGCGGATCATGCCCGGTGCCCCGGGGTCGCCGCTCTCCATGTTCTTGATCTCGCGGAGCACGAGGTCAATATCTTCCAGCAGGTCGGCCGCTTGGGGATCGTTCTGGGCCACCAGCCGCATCAGCATGTAGTTCTGCACGAGCAGGGTCTGGATCAGCCTGCGGTCCACGAGGACATGGTCGTCCGAGGCCTCTGCAATGGGGCGGTTGGCGTATTCGGCCAGCAGCGGCGTGAGGTTGTCGAAGTGAGTTTGCAATGTGAACTGAGGAAACTCCGGTCCCTGGGCCGTGTCCGCGGCCAACTGCGGCTGCGAGAACGGCCAGTAGCGTCCGATGAAGAGTCCGGCCGCGAAGATCAGGACTACGGCCGCTGCGGCCGGGACCCATAGCGGGAACGGCATCCAGCTGAATCTTGTTCTCGGCTGAGGCCGCGTGCCGGATGCGATCAGCCCCCAGCACTTGTCCCAGGCGACCTCAGGGACTTCGGTCGTGTCGGCTCTGTCGATCAGGTTGAACACGTCCCGAGTGTAGGCCAGGTCCTCTGCACAGGAGGGACATCCCCTCATGTGTTGTTCGAGCTTCCGATGCTCGGCCTCGGAAAGCTCCCCATACAGATACAGGATGATCTGTTCCTTTGCTTTGTTACACTTCATAGCCCTTCTCCGGTATCATACCTTTGAAATGGTTTTTGATGGCGGTCACAGCCCGGAAGAGCTGTTTTTTGACGCTTCCCTGAGAGCATCCCATGTATTCCGATATCTCCTGGGTGCTGAGCTGCTGGTAGTGACGGAGGATGAAAATCATCCTCTGGCGGGCAGTCAGCTGGGTGAGAACGGCAGAAATTTTGTTCCGTGTGTCCTGGATGCTCATCGAGTTTTCGGGATTGTGTCCTTGATTGTCGGACGACAGGTTATCGAGGTTGTCGGGATCGAAGAATTTGTCTTCCATCTTATTTTTCTTGCGCAGAAGATCGATGCTGGAATTGATGCTGATCCGGTACAGCCAGGACGTGAAGCTGGTGCCTTCATTTGTGTGGAACTTGTCCAGCCCCTGATATGCCTTGATGAACGTGTCCTGCAGGATGTCTTCTGCGTCCTCTTTGTTTTTGGCATACCGAAACGCGATGGCGAAGACCTTTCGCTTGTTCACTTCGAACAGCTGCCGGAAGGCTTCCATATCGCCCTGCTGTGCGGATTGTACGAGTTCGAGTTCTTCCATGTTTTTGGTATCTATTGGTTTCGGATGCTCACTCTACAAAACGTACCATCCCCGCTTTTAGTTGACTGATTTGGGGACGGACCGTGAAAAATAATTGATATCGTTCAAGATAGCATCCACTAGAGCCGTTTTTAAGGCCTTATTATGGTGTTTTTGGGGCAAAAAAGGGCGATATTAGCATAAATGGTGCAGGTGAGGGGGTGCTGAGCCAACAAGAGCTTATTGTCATGGTTTTGGCCCCAAAAACATCAAAATAAGCCCAGAAAATGGTGGTTATTAGCATGTATCTTGTTTATTAACAGTTATTTTTCATGGTCCGTCCCCAAAAGGGAATGGATGCGGGCGTACTCGGTGCGGTAGAGGTCTTCGTACTTCTTTTTGAGCTCGCTCCAGCGGTCCTCCGTGATGTCCTCTGTCGATATCGGCGGCAGCACCGAGACATATATATGCCCGGGGTGGAACCAGATGCTGTCCTTCCTCTTGGTGTTGGAGGTTCCGTCTATGACTACCGGCAGGATCGGCTTGCGCGCCTCGGTTGCAATTCGCAGGAATCCGAACTTGAAATCCTTGATCTCCGAGGTCTCTGTGCGTGTGCCTTCCGGGAATATCAGCAGGCTGGCCTTCCCCTGCTTCAGGATCCCAGTGCCCTTGATGATGGATTCCCGAGCCTGCCTCTTGTTAGAGCGGTCTATCGGCAGGTAGCCGGCCATTCTTATGCACCACCCGAACAGCGGTATGGAAAAAAGGTAACTGGCAGCAAAGAACTTGAAGTGCAGCCGCAGGGCCTGGGCTGCCGGAAAGATGTCGGCCGAACTCTTGTGGTTGCAGAGGATCAGATACTGCTCCGAGCGGCGGTAGTTCTCGCGCCCCTCTATGGTCATACGCATCCCTCCGATCCGGGACAGGGTGCACAGGTACCATTTGATAAGGTAATGGTCGATACGTCCTGAGCGGTCCAGGAGCCAGCACACAAACACCAGAGGAGTTCCCAGGACCATGATGAGGATCCCGAAAAACAGCAGCATCACAGTGAAGAATACAGATATGAGCATGGGCCTTATCCCGTTGGTTGAATCGCTGGCAGCCCTCTTTATCTTCTATTTTGGGAAAAAAAGCAACCGCATGGCCCTCACATGAATAAAACCGGCGGCCCTCTGGTAATATATGTGATTGCTTGATAACGAATTCCCCTCAATCTCGTATGAAACCTATGAATGGAGGCAAGAACAATGAAAAAAGCGCTCACACTCACGATCCTGATATTCTTTTCCTGGTCCATGACCTCGCTCTCGGCCCAGTCCGCCGACGAGATCGTCAAGAAGATGATCGACGCCCAGGGCGGTAAAAAGGTCTATGAGAGCATCAAGGACATGACGGTCAAGGGAACGCTGGAAATCATCCAGCAGGGCCTGGATGCAGAGATTACCATATATAAAAAGGAGCCCGACAAGCGGCGCGAGGACATCGAAGTCATGGGCATGCTGATCACCTCGGCCTACGATGGGACCATGGCCTGGGGGACTAACCAGCAGACCATGGCGGTGGAGGAATTCACCGGGGAACAACTTGTCAGAGCCAAACGCGAGGCCATGCCTGTCATCGCCCCTCTCTACCCCGAAAAGTTCGGCATCACACATTCTCTCAAGGGAAAAGAGACGATCGAGGGCAAAGAATACTGGGTCCTGGAGCGGGATTATCCAAATGATTTCAAGATCATGATGTTCCTGGATACAGAGACCTACCTGCCCTACAAGACCGTGGCCACCATCGTGGATGCCATGGGTACTGAGCACGATGTGGCGCAGTTTCAGAGCGATTACAAGACAGTCAACGGGCTGGTGATGGCCCACTCCATGTCCCAGGTCGTGGATGACGTCGAGGCCATTATCCTGACTGTGACCGAAGTGACATTCAACACCGGACTCGACGATTCCATGTTCGTCATGGAGAAGTGATCCCCGAACAGAGGTGATGCGGACGGGGACGGGCTAACCCCCTGTCCTCTTCTGTTCATTCTTCGCTTTGTCGTTCCCTTCTTCACTCCCCCCCGATTTCATACTCTTTACTCGAAAGATTTATCATCCCGTGAATCACCCCTAAGGGTGATTGACGTTTTTTGGCATCGAAGTCATAACTATAGCTGTAGTTTTTAGAAAAGGCGGATCAGGGTTGTTTCCGTTGTCGCTAGCCCGGCTAGCCGCCCCGACCGCATTTTTACACGGTCTGAGGACCGACAGGATGGGAAGACGATGAAGGACAAAACAGTATTGATCGTTGACTTCGACGAAAGATCCATTGAGCCTCTCTCCCAGTTTCTGGAGGAGGAGGGATTCGGCGTTCTGGTCGCTCGAGATGGAGAAGAAGGCCTTGAGATGGCCAAGATGGAAAAGCCGCAGCTGGTTATCCTCGAACCCATGCTGCCCAAGCTCCATGGATTCGAGTTGTGCGGGATTATAACGCACGACCTCGAGCCGAAGATCCCGGTCATCATCCTGACCAAGTTCTACCGGGAAGAGCAGTTCAAAATCGAGTCAGTTCGCTCCTTCGGGGCCTCTGCATTCGTCAGCAAGCCGTTCAAGCGTCCTGAGATGCGCGAGCTTATTGAGCAAGTAGTATCGACCGAGCCGACGGAGAAGCCGAAACCGGAGCTGGAACAGGAACAAGACACGGAAGAGATCAACGGAACCGCGATACCGGATGCGATGTCCACGAATACGCTGAAGGAATTACAGAAGGAAGAATTGCCCCCAATGTCTGAAAAGGAAGAAGTCGAAGTGATCGAACAAGAGAATTTGGCAAAAGATATTACGGATTCGATTTTGGAGGAAAAGCCAGCTAAGCCCGAGGCCAAGAGAGACCGGGATTTCGGTCAGGAGCTCGACGCCATGCTGGAAGACGCCTTTTCTGATCTCGGTATGGCTGGGGTGGAAAACGATGCCCCTCCTGTGAATGGGCAGAGCCGCATGGAGAGCGAGCAGCCGGTCATATCGGATACCTCAGCATTCGAGTTGGAAGCCCCGGCAGCTGAGAAAAAACTGCCATTGCCCGAACTGAATGTCGAAGATCTGCTCTCCCCCGAGCCAAAGAAAGAAGCCCCACTCCAGGATGATATTCTCTCGAAGATCGATGAAATAGCCCAAAGTGCTTTCGCTAGACCCAAAACCGACGACGCCTTTGCAGCGACCGCCAAATCTCCGGAAGAGATCCTGCAGAAGGCCGAGGCGGTGACCGAGACGCTTGAAAGAGAACTCGAGAGCAAAGTCAAAGAGATGAGCGCCAAGGAAGAAAGCAAAAAAAACGGTCGTAAGAACAAGAAAGAGGCCGCCGTTCAGAAGAGCCTAAAAGAAACTCCGGTGTCAAAGCCTGAGCCCGAAGCCGAAAAAGCAGCCGGAGAAAAGGCCGCCCCAGAAAATGCCGAGTCTACCGCACCAGTAGAGGCCAAGCCTGCCGAGAAAGAGGTTAAGCCCGCCGCTGCTGCCAAGTCCATGGAAAAGGCGCTTCCCAAGGCCGCACAGACGCCAGCCAAGCCGGACCTTAAAGAGATGGTCGAGAAAGAAGGCATGTTCTCGGGATTCGGCCCCGATGAAGAAATAAAGTCCTCGTCGGGTCTGGTTCAGAATATTCTTTCCAAGTTTAAAAAATCACCCAAAAAAATCATCATCCCCATGGCTGCTGTATTCTTGATTGTTGCGGTGTCGGCCATGATCATGATACCGAGCCTGTCCAAGGATACTCCTGCGGAACAGGCCACGCTGAATTCCAACACCATGGAGCAGTCAGTTCCGGCGTCGACCGAAAATGACAACCCGGTTAATCCCGCAGCCGTTCCTGCTCAGGACCCCAACGGTACTGATGACCAAGCAGAGCGAGCGATCCAAGAGCAAGAGCCTCCCGCCTCGCAGCCCGAAGAGCGGCCTGCGGAAATACCTGAACAGAAACCCGAGCCCAAGAGCAGCCGCCCGCCCCAACCGGTCCCGGCCATGGAAGACATCGCCGATTCCCAGGTTTCATCCCAGCTGGCTGGGGAAATGGTCCCCATGCAGACCTCGTTGAATACGGAATCCCCCGCCCAGAAGCCCGCTCAGGAAAATGAGGCGGACCCAGGTACGACAGGAGGCGAAACCAATCCCGGAACCGCCGCTGCTGACCCCCCGCCCGCCAAATCGGAAGGCGAACCGGCCCCCGTGTTCAATACGGCTCCGGCAAAGACCAGAGCGGGCGACATCGTCTCTATCAAACAGGTGGATACGCAACCCGAGCTCATCCAGCAGGAACTGCCTAGATACCCGGCTGCAGCCAAGGGCCGCGGCGTCGCCGGTACGGTCTTGCTCAATACCTTGATCTCTGAGAATGGGGATGTGCTTCAGACCGTCGCTATCCGGAAGATCGACAGCCCCTACGGCTTCAATGAGGCCGCCGAGAGGGCCGTGAAGAAGTGGAAGTTCCGCCCGGCCTGGAAAGACGGTGTCCGCGTCAAGGTCTGGAAGGTCATTCCCATCGAATTCAAGGAAAACATGGACTAGACTTCATTTTTTCTCCTCTTTTATAGATTAGGGCCCGCCCCCCCGGCGGGCTCTTTTTTTATCGCGTTGACAATCCTCCCTCAGCTGATTAAATTGAGATGGGGTGTTTTTGTGAATTTCATCGGCAGGGATCCGGACCTGCAGGCTCTCCAGAACTCAGATTTTGTGAGAGCCCAGGTGCTCAACGCCATTTCTGAACTCGTTGTCTATCAGGACACCGACCATCGGATCATATGGGTGAACAACGCCGCGATTGAATCTGTCGGCTCGGAGATTGAGGATATACGGGGGCGTCACTGCTACGAAGTGTGGCACCAGCGCATCGAGCCCTGCCTGAACTGCCCGGTGTCCAAGTCCATGGAAACCGGGCAGCCGCATAAAGCGGAGATAAGCAGTCCGGATGGGCGCATCTGGCTGGTCCGGGGGTATCCGGTCAAGGGCGACGGTAGGGATGTGTTGGGGGCCGTAGAAGTCGCCCTCGAGATCACGCAGCGCAAACAGGCTGAACAGGCTCTGCGCGAGAGCGAAGACCGCTACAAGACCCTAATCCAGACATCACCCGACGCTGTGACTGTTACGGACATTGGCGGCCGCATCACCTATGTCTCACACCAGACCCTAAAACTGCACGGATTCCGGCGCAAGGAGGAACTGCTGGGCCGGCAGTTCGCCGACCTGATCGCCTCCGAATCCCGCGCCCAGGCGATCATCTATTTGCAAAAGACTATGAAGGAAGGCCTCACGCGCAATCTGGAATACACCCTTCTCAAGAAAAATGGAAACCGCTTCATCGGCGAGATCGACACCGCCGTTGTCAAGGATGCACAGGGGAATCCCCAGACCTTTATCGCCGTCACCCGGGACATCACGGACCGGAAGGAGGTGCAGGTCCAGCTGGAAGCTTCGGTCAAGGAAAAGGAGTACCTCCTGCAAGAGATCCACCACCGTGTGAAGAACAACCTGCAGGTGATTTCCAGTATTCTGGATATGAGCCGTATGCGGACGGATGATTCCGAGGCGGTCGACCTCATCACCAATGCCCGCTCCAAGATCCAGAGCATGGCCTTTATTCACTCCCAGCTATACCGAAGTGACCGTTTCGACCAGATCGAGATGGGCACCCATATCCGCGAGCTGCTGCGTTATCTGACGACTGTGTACTCTGCGCCCGGTGCTGTGTCCTGTCATGTCGACATCGATGAGGTCTTCCTGTCGCTCACCCAGGCCATACCCTGTGCCCTGGTGGTGAACGAGCTCATATCCAATGCCTTCAAGCACGCGTTCACCAACGAGGGGGAAGGGACCATCGAGGTCTCCATGGAGATTGCGGCCGGCAGCACAGTCCAGATCAGCGTCAGGGACGACGGCGTGGGCACGGGCGACGATTTTGATCTGGCCGCGGTGGACAGCCTCGGCCTCAAGCTGGTCCGGAACCTGGTGGAGAGACAGCTCAAGGGGAGCATCCAGCTGATACAGAAGCAGCACACGGAGTTTCTCATCCGGTTCCCGCTATTAATACAGGAGGAAAAAGATGGCAAAGGTCCTGATCGTTGACGACGAAGCCGCCATAACCACCCAGCTGGAGGAGCGGCTCACCGTCATGGGCTATGAAGTGGTCGGGGCCGCCTCCTCGGGAGAAGAAGCCGTGGCCATTGCCAAGTCCCAGGCGCCCGACATCATTCTGATGGATATCGTCATGCCGGGCGAGCTGGACGGGATCGAGGCGGCCCGCCTCATCCGCCGGGATATGGACATCCCGGTGGTTTTTCTGACGGCCTATGGGGACGACAGGTTCATCGAAAGGGCCAAGGATGTCGGACCCTACGGCTATATCATCAAGCCCTATCAGGAGAATGCCCTGAAAGCGGCCATCGAGATCGCACTCTATAACCGGGAGGTCACACGCTGCCTGGAAGAGAAAGCCTCCGGGTGGAGACAGCTGACGGAGAACATGGAAGAGGCGGTCATCCTGTGCGACTCAGCGGGGAAGATCTTCTTCTGGAACCGGGGTGCGGAGAACATATTCGGCTACCTGGCCCCAGAGATTACGGGTCGGGCCTTCATGGAGCTCATTTCAGAAGGGACAAAAAAGGAATACCTGCAGGAGATCGAGCGCCTGTTTGCCCACGGGGATTCTCCGGTGTGTGACTGCTGGGTCGAAGTGCTGGGCGTGCGCAAGGACTACAGCCGTCTGTTCATGGAGATGTGCCTCAGCCCATGGACCTATCAGGACGAGAAGGCATTCATCGGTGTCGTGCGGGACAAAACTTCACGAAAAAAAGAGGAAACCCGCCACGAGACCAGCCTTCAGGAAAAGGACCAGCTCCTGGATGATGTCAGGCGCAGCGTCCAGGAGAATCTGAAGCTCATCTACAGTCTCATCGACCTGCAGCAGGCCTGCGTCGAATCCCGCGAGGGCCTCAAGGGCCAGGGCGTGGGCCGCTCCCGGCTCGAGGCCCTGCTCTATGCCCAGGAGCGGGTCTCCGGGGAGGAGCCTCCCGCCCAGGTAGATTTCGCCGGCTATGTCCGGAACCTGATCGCTCGCCTGGTCCGGTCCTACGGCGTGGACGAGGAGCGCATCGGCCTGTCCCTGGACATTGAGCCCGTGCCCCTGGACCTCAGGGCCGCCACCGCCTGCGGGCTGATCATAAGCGAGCTGGTGTCCAATGCGTTCAAGTATGCGTTCCCTGACGCGTCATGCAAGGGAACTGTCCGCATCGACTTCCGCCGCAGCGGGCAGGAATACCGCCTCAAAATCAAAGACGAGGGGATCGGCTTCCCCCCGGATCAGCTGTTTCCCGGGGACAAGACCCAGGGGCTGCGCGTGGTGGCAGACCTGGTCGCACATCTCGGGGGTGATATCCGTCTGGAGCGGGACGGTGGGGCGGGTTTTGATATCGTCTTTCCAGCCTAGCTGACCGCCACCCCCGCGATTCACACCTACAGCGCACGCCTTACTTCTTCTGCCGTTCGACCAGCAGGGCATCCAGTCTGTCCCGGATCAGGGTTTCGATCATTTCGGTGAGTGCGATCTGAGAGGGGGAGACCTCGTCCTCCGGGGACACGAAGAGGTCGGGGATCTCACATCTCAAACCCTGGGCGATCTTGCCCAGGATCTCCCAGGTGGGATTACGGTATTTCCCGTTCTCGATGTTGCAGAGGCTCGAGGCCGGGATCCCAGCCAGGTCGGCCAGTTCCCGCTGCAGCATGGACTTGCCGGGTTTGATCCGGCTGTCCCTGGAAAGGCGCAACCGCTTGATATTCCGGCCCAGATCCCTTAAACAGAACGGCATGAATAATTATAACCACACATAATTCTATTATTCAAGCCGTAATCTTTCTTCAAGGAATATTTCAGGCAATTTTCGGATGATT
>JBGUED010000005.1:0-19097 GCA_041821525.1 Candidatus Aminicenantaceae bacterium
AGCCTATGGAGTAGACAGGTTGGCCATCGAAGACCGGCATCCAGGTGGTCCCGGCATTGACGGTCTTCCAGACGCCTCCCGAACCTACCGCGATATACCAGATCGACTTGTCCTGGGGATGGATGGCGATGTCGCTGATCCGCCCTGACATCAGGGCCGGTCCCAGGGTGCGGAACCTCAATCCCTGATACGTAGAGGAATCGGTAAGGGAAGAATCTTGCTTTGCGTCTTCGGCCACAGAAAATGACAGGCCGACGAGCAGCAAAAGCATTGAGCATAATACGGCGGATTTTTTCATGGTGTCCTCCTTAATATGTGCGATATACGGCACCGCTGATGGATCGTTGTAGCGCGCCGTTTAAAAGCCACTCCTAGGAATCGTTGGGCCTGAATTCTGGCTAGCGTGCCGGCTTCTCCCGGATCCCCAGGTAGTATGCTGTGTTGGCACCGGGATCGATCCGGGTCTTGATCTTGCCGGGCAGGGCGCTCAGGACCGGGTTGACTCCCGGGCCGTGTCCGGCATAGTCGCTCCAGCCGTGGATCACCACCCCGATGGTGACGGCTCCCTCGTAGCGGCCGCGGCCGTAGTAATCGTAGTGGTTCTCGATGGCCACCACATCGCCCAGCCTCAGCTTCTTGAGTCCCAGTTCCTCCACCGTCTCCGGGCAGGTGGTCTGGATGTCATAGTCGACCGGTTCCAGGAAGTTCCCGCCGATGCCCGAACCCATAAGAAATCCGGGTACTGCCATCACGATGGGTACCACCAGTTGCCCGTTCTCGATGGTGATTCCCATGTTCGCGAGCAGCTCGGGAGAGAGCTTGTTGACCCGCACGTCTTCGAAGCCCTCGATCTTGAGTCCCACACCCCGGGCTATGACCTGGATGCGGTCGTTCAGCGCCAGTTTGTCCAACACAGGCTTGGGGAACCAGGTCAGATCGTCGGAGCCGGCATGCCGGCCGATGTAAAAGCCCCGGGCACCCTTGGCCTCGCCGGAGATCACCCTGGCCTCATTGCCGATGCAGGCGAGTATGGCGATCGCGCAGTCGCTGGCGCGCGGACGGTCTCGCCCCTGGACGGTGACATCAGGCTCTACATGGTCGGCGCTGGCCCATCCGTAGGCCGGGTCCCCAAGCGAGACCGTGTAGTTGATGGACGCCATGCCGACCGCGATCTTGGGCTTTCCCTCGTATGTGGTCGAGTAGCCGCGGCTGCTTGCCGGCTGCACAACGGCCTCGACGGCGGTGGCGATGAGTTTGTCCTTGTTGGTCTTCAGGGTGCCGGATGCGCCGTTGGGTGATGCTTGACTGGTCCTCAATCCCAGATACCTGGTGAGGTTGGCTGCGGGATCGATCCGGCCCGTCAGCTTGCCCGTGCGTGTGGACAGGATCGGTGTCACCCCGATACCCAGGCCGGAGATGTCGCTGGGGCCGGAACACACGACTCCGAGGGTGGCGCCGTTCTTGTAATACCCCATGCCATAGTCAGTCTGGATGTCCTTGAGCAGGACCAGGTCTCCAAAGCGCAGCTCATCCAGGCCGTATTTCTCGATGTCCGGAGGGTAGCAGGTCTGGATGTGCCAGTTTCCGGAGAGACTCCCGCGGCCCGCTCCCTGACCCATGATCTGGGCCGGAATCTCCTTGACCACTGGTGCTTCCAGCTCGCCCTGGGCATTCCGGGTTACGAGCTTTTCCAGGATCTCAGGGGCGATCCCATGTGCCATGACGTCGTCGAATCCCTCGATCTCGAGGCCCAGTCCGCAGGTCTTGGCCTGCAGGGTCGTACCGATCGTGAGCTTGTCCAGCACGTCGTTGGGAAAATGGATCAGCACATAGCTCCCGAATTTCCCGATGACCACACCCTTGGCGCCGTTGGCCTCACCACCCAGGATCCGGACCTCGTTCCCGATGGAGGCATAGGTAGTCCAGGCTGCCTGGAAGCGGTCTTCGCCCACGCCTACGGTGGCGACCCCCATGGTGGCGCGGTCGCCCCCGGCCCAGCCGAAGATCTTCCCGCCGAGCTTGAGGTTGTAGTTGATGCCTCCGGTACCGATCGCCATCTTGGGCTTGCCGTCCCAGGTCGTGGTGTAGGAGCGCCCCGGTTCGGCCGGAGCGATCTGCCCCTGGACTGCGATAGTCAGGCACTTGTCCTTGTTGGTTTTAATGGCTTTCGATGCCGACTGGGCCTCTGAGTAGATCCCGTCTGAACCGATCAAAGCCAGGCCCAGCAGGATCACAACTGCCAAAACGACTCTGCTTCTCATTCGTCCTCCTCTGGATGAATCAAGATCAATAGAAATTATGATATGCAGAGATTATAAAGGCGCAGGGAAATTGTCAAATCCTGTCTCGATGGGATGGCGTTTCCGTTGTTTTTTGGATCTTCTATACTAATTAAGCATTGGGTGCGGGTTCCTCTTTCAGCCTTTTGATGATAGTTTCGAGGTCTTTCCTGACTACAATGCACATTATGGTGATGGAATCATCCATTACTCTATAGAGAATCCTATAATCTCCAGAACGCATCCTATATAGGGGTGTTTTTCTCAATGAAGAAGAGCACTTTCTTTGGCCGCAATAGGACGCCCCGGATATCAGTGGAGAAAATAGAACACTTCCCCTTCAAAAATGTCAGCAAAAATACTGCCGCTGAGCGGTCAGATCATCTATTCGCAGCCGCGAAGGACACCAGGTAAGTCAGGCGGCAGGCCTTGGCGAAAAGCTCGCCGGCCACCTTGTCCACACTGTCGCCGGTCTGGTGGTAATCCGAGGTCATGGCCGCCATGGAGTACACGAAGGGGACCTTCTTGGGCGCAAAGGAGGCGTGGTCGCTCCCACCGCTTGCCTGACCCGGCTCGGATTCTCGCAGGAACACGTGCAGGCCCACGTACTGGTTGGCCTCCCTGACCAGGTCGTCCATCCCGGTCGTGAAGCTCACGGTCAGAAAGTCGGCCAGGTTGATCTTCATCAGCAGGTCTTCGCCGCCTGGGAACTGGAACATCCTGCTCATGCGGGTGAAGGTCGACTCATCGTACGCCCGGCTGATCATGTCCATGTTGAAGTACATGGCGGTCTTGTCCATGGGGAACACGGGGTGCTCCACGTAATAGCGGGAGCCGTACAGGCCTTTTTCCTCACCGGTCCAGAGGGCGAACAGGACGGAGCGCTTGGGCTTGACCGGGTTGGCCGCGAATGCGCGTGCTGCGGTCATGACTCCGACCGAGCCTGAGCCGTTGTCGTCGGCCCCGTTGTAGATGTAGTTGTCGAATTGTCCCAGGTGATCCATGTGTCCGCCGATGACTACGACCTCTTTCTTGAGCTCGGGATCGGACCCCTCGATCATGCCCAAGACATTGAGGCACTTGACGAGCTTGACCGTGGCGGTCGACTCGATGGTCAGCTTGGTTCCGGAAAGCTCCATTGAGGAGGGCTTCATGGAGGTCTCGATGGACTTCTTGAGTTCATCAATGGTCTTGCCCGAGTTTTCCAGGATGGCGTTGGCGATCTCTCTGGATATGGTGATGATTGGAGCGCCCCCTCCAGACATCATGCCACCCAGTCCGGGTATGGAAAGGCGACGGCGTGGGCTGGTGTTGATGGGCCGCTCGTCAGAGGGCCTCCTGGTTCTGGCCAGCCCTTTGTAGATGGCGTCATCCGTGCCCGTGTTCTGGACCTGCAGGATGGCCGCTGCGCCGAGCTTGCGGATATCGGAGGTCTTGCCCCCGCCTCCGCCCCTGCGATACATACGCCTGGCCGGCGCCTGGGGAAAATATTTATCTTTGAGTTCTTTGTTTTTCTGAAAAGGCGATTCTGGATCGTCTTTGCCAGGGGCCTCGGTTAAGATAAGGACGATCTTGCCCTTGACATCGAGGTTCTTGAAATCATTCCACTTGGCAGCATCTTCCTGGATGCCGTAGCCGGCGAAGACCACGGGAGCCGTCAGGGTTTCGGCTGCCGAGGTCGTCATGGAAAAATCGATGCCCGAGACATACGTGTGGGATTTTTCTTGGGCGCCCTTCCGGACGTTGAGGGTGAGGGATCCCGCGGCATTCGAGGTCTCGCGGAACACGATCTCCTGAAAGTAGGTCCGCTTGGGAGGAGCGGGAGGGGGGCCGCTGCGCATGAAGCGAAAGGACGGTGCGGGAGTATCGCCGGCGGGATCGATCCCCCATACCTTGAAGAGAGAGGCGACGTACTCGGCCGCCAGCATATAGCCGCGGGTGGCCGTATCGCGTCCTTCCAGTAGATCCGATGACAGGAACGCAAGCATTCCCACGGCGCTGTCAGCGGTGATAGTCTCCAATCCGATCCTCATTTCCTCCGGTGCAGCCTGCGGCTTGTCCACGAGGACGAGGTTCTTCTCTACGTCCTCTGCCTTGCGCTGAGGGGCCTGGGCCCCAACCATAAACACAAGAGCGAGAGTAAGCAGGATGGCAAAGACGGGTTTTCTCATTAAGATGTCTCCTTTATAAACACGTTCACTATTTTGACTCTGAATTATGCATTATCTTTCTTTTTTGTGAAAAAGAAAAGGGGAGTGAATGAAAGAATAAAGGGGAGTGGTACATTTAGAGCGCTAAATGTACCACTCCCCTTTATTCTTTCATTTTCGCTTCAGCCAGACCGCCATCTCCCCGCGGCCGCGGTGAGCCCAGGCATAGTAGGGGATGGCGAATAGTGTACGCTGGTTCGTCCCCGGTGTGGTGTCGGCCGATTCCCCAGAGACCGTCTCGACCTCCCCGGTGATGGCCACGATTCCCTGCAGGAGGTTGGGCCGTTGGATGACCTGGAATGAGGCATTATCAGGAACGATGATGTCGTGGACGCGGCCATCGTTGTCCACGCCCTCGGCACAGTAAACCAGGGGGCCGCGTTCAAGTGCCATGCGGCCTTGGTTGGCTTCGACATTCGCGTGTGCCAGCACGCGGCGCACGGGCATGGGAAGCTCCAGTTCCACCACGTCGCCCGAGGTCCATGTCCGATCCAGTTGTGCATAGCCTTTTTCAAGTTCTATTTCAACGGGAGTGCCGTTGACCTTCAAGGATGGGGGCTTTCCAGCAATCTCTGCGTAGCGGTATAGGTCGCTGGGCACGGGCAGGTCCAGGGCCCAGCCGGGGATGCGGACCCTTAAAACCAACTCCATGTCCTTTTCCGGGAACAGGGAGATTTTGACGCGTCCGCTCCAGGGATACTCTGTCTCCTGTCTGACCCGGATTTTTTCCCCCTTGAGTTCGATTTCAGCGGTGTTCTGGATGAAGAGGTTGACGTACAGCGCTTCCCGTTCCTGCGCGTAGATGTAGCCCGGCACCGAAGGCAGGAAGCGTGTGATGTTTCCGGGGCAGCACGACACCTCGAACCAGGGGCTGCGCACCTGGCGGCCGTTCGAGGCCAGAGGATTCTGGTAGAAGAAGCAGTCCCCCTCCAGCGAGACGCCTGACAGGGCCCCGTTGTACAGGGTGCGCTCAAGCACGTCGATGTACCTGGCTTCCCCGTGCAGCAGGAACATGCGCAGGTTCCAGAACACGTTGCCCACGGCTGCGCAGGTCTCGGTGTAGGCGGATTCATTGGGCAGCTCGTAGGCATCCCCGAAGGCTTCCGTGGTGTGGCGGGCGCCGATGCCGCCCGTGAGGTAGAGTTTCTTGAAGACCACATTCTCCCAGAGCCGGTCTATGGCGCTGATGTACTCGGGATATCCGCCCAGGGCCGCCACATCCGCCATGCCCGTGTACATGTAGGAGGCGCGCACCGCATGCCCCACGGCCTCCGCCTGCTCCAGCACCGGTATATGGGCCTGCATGTAGGGCTTCCGGTTGTAGATGGCAAATGGCGTGTCGTCTCCATAGGGTTCGCCGGTCTGCTCCCGGCCCCGCATGTCCAGGAAGAACTTGGCCAGCTCCAGGTAGTCCCGGTTCCCGGTGACTCGGTAGAGTTTGGCCAGCCCGATCTCCACTTCCTGATGCCCGGGATAACCCCGGCGCTGGTCCGGGCCGAATGTCCGGACCAGCAGGTCTGCGTTCTTCAGGGCTATATCTAAAAATGCGATCTTCCCGGTGGCCTGGAAATAGGCCACGGCCGCTTCGTACATGTGCCCGGCGTTGTAGAGTTCGTGGCTCCCGTTGAGGCGGGACCAGCGCTCCGGCCCGGCGCCTGGGGCCGGGTTGTCCGGATCTGCTGTGCGGGCGGCGTAGAGGTAGCCGTCCTCCTCTTGGGCGGCGGCGATGATGTCCACCAGTTCGTCCACCTGGTGCTCCAGGTCCGGATCGGGATGGACACTCAGGGAATAGGCCGCGCCCTCGATCACTTTGTATACATCCGTATCATTGAAGCGCCGGCCCTCGTATTGTCCCTCAACCCGGCCTGCGGCAATGGCCAGGTTATTGACCCGGTTGGTCTCCACGTTCTTGTTCATGGCAAAGGGGATGGTGACGGTCTGGTTGGTTTCGATACGCGGGAGCCAGAAGGCATCATCGACCTGGACCTCGGTGAACGGCACGGGCTGGACCGGATAGTCGGGAGGAGACGATTTGCAGCCGAAGCATACCGATATCAGGAGAACACAAAGAACACATCCAGTTACTGCATGAACAGATCGTTTCATAACATTTCCTCAGGCCTTGGGATTGCATTATTCTATCATTAATTTCCTGCGAATAGAAAATGGCCGAATCATCTGTACTGGTATAAAAAGCCTGCAATCTGTAGCTTTATATTGAAAAAATCGGATCCATGAACTAGCCTTGAAACAGATGGAAATGGCAATGGCACCATAGAGGAGGCGAACATGGCAGGCAGGATCAAACTGGGGATTCTGGCGATCGGATTCATTCTCTTGACTGCAGTCCTCACCTTTGCGGCCTTGAGAGCGGATGAAGGTCAAGAGCCCCCGAGCAGGATCACCATTCCGGTGGACCAGGGCGAACACGCCATCAATAAGAACATCTACGGGCATTTTTCCGAGCATTTGGGCCGCTGTGTGTACGAGGGCTACTGGGTGGGGGAGGACAGCCCGATCCCCAATGTACGGGGCATCCGTAAGGACGTAGTGGAGGCGCTGCGGAAGATCCGGATCCCGGTGCTGCGTTGGCCGGGCGGGTGTTTTGCGGACGAGTATCACTGGAAGAACGGCATTGGCCCCAAGGAAAAGCGCCCAAGCATGGTCAATACTCACTGGGGCGGCGTGACGGAAAACAACCACTTCGGCACCCACGAATTCCTGGACCTGTGCGCCCAGCTGGGGTGCGAGCCCTATATCTGCGGCAACGTGGGGAGCGGTACGGTCCGGGAGATGGCTGACTGGGTTGAGTACATCACATTCGACGGCCAGAGCCCCATGGCCGATCTGCGCCGGCAGAACGGCCGGGATGAACCCTGGAAGCTTCGCTACTTCGGAGTGGGGAACGAAAACTGGGGCTGCGGCGGAACCATGCGGCCGGAATATTATGCGGACGAATACCGGCGCTTCCAGACCTATGTGAAGAACTATTCCGGGAACCGGATCTATAAGATCGCCTGCGGTGCCTATGGAGAAAACACCGAATGGACCGAGGTCCTGATGCGGGAGGCCGGCGGCAATATGCACGGCCTGAGCTACCATTATTACACTGTGCCGGGCGGCTGGTCGAACAAGAATTCGGCCACGGATTTTGATGAGGCCGACTGGTTCGAGACCCTGAAGCTGGCCGGGAAGATCGGGGAGTATATCCAGGAACATGCCGCTGTCATGGACAAGTATGATCCGGACAAACGTGTGGGCATGATCATCGATGAGTGGGGGAACTGGTATGAGGTGGAACCCGGCACCAACCGGGGTTTCCTGTACCAGCAGAACACGCTGCGCGACGCTCTGTCCGCCGGGCTGACCCTCAACATCTTCAACAGCTACTGCGACCGGGTGCAGATGGCCAACCTGGCCCAGACCGTGAACGTACTCCAGGCCCTTGTCCTGACTGATGAGGAGAAGATGATCGTAACTCCCACTTACCATGTTTTTGACATGTACCAGGTGCACCAGGATGCCGTGCTACTGCCTATCGAGCTGCAGGGCCGTCCTTACAAACATGGCGAGGAAGAGATCGTGGGGCTGAGCGTGTCCGCCTCACGCTCCGAGGACGGC
Source organism: Candidatus Aminicenantaceae bacterium (assembly GCA_041821525.1). Lineage (GTDB taxonomy): Bacteria > Acidobacteriota > Aminicenantia > Aminicenantales > Aminicenantaceae > JAUXEH01. The sequence goes on from JBGUED010000005.1 coordinate 8,111, forward strand.
TCGATCCATGTCTCACTCTGCAACCTCGATCCCAAGCAGGATGCTCCCGTAGATATCGATCTCAAAGGGGGCAAAGTTACAGGCGTGACCGGTCGAATATTGACGGCGGAAGTTATGAACGCTCATAACACGTTCGAAGATCCGGATGCGATCTTCCCCGTGCCCTTTGATGCGGTACGGCTGCAGGGCGGACGCGTGACGGCCGTGCTCCCCTCAAAATCCGTGGTCATCCTGACGATAAAATAAATAAAGGGGAGTGGTCCATTTAAAGCCTTAAATGGACCACTCCCCTTTATTTCCCCTCTCCCCTTTATTTTTCCCCTTTATTTCCGTTTCATCCAGACTGTCATCTCGCCGATGCCGCGGTGGGCCCAGGCGTAATAGGGGATAGCAGTGAAGCGTGTCAGAGAGGCTTTGGCAGACTCTGGATTGTCAGTAGGTTGGGAGTAAGCCTCTCCGGTGATGACCATGAGCCCCTGGAGGAGTTCCTCCCGATATTCGGTCGCGAGATTAGAGGGGTCGGGAAGGGCCAGGCTCAAGACGTCCACCTCGTTGTCCGGCCACTCGACGCAGTAGACCAGGGGCCCCCGCTCCAGCGCCACCTTCCCGCGGTTGTCATCCACGGCTTCGTGGCTCAGGACCCGGCGCACCGGCATGGGTAGATCCAGCTCGATCACGTCTCCTTTTTTCCAGGTCCTGTGAAAGGAGGCAAAGCCTTTGATGAGTCTCAGTTCCTGCGCTTCTCCGTTGACCTGGATCCGGACCTTTGCGGATTTGGTGTCCTGGTAGCGGTACAGGTCGCTGGGGACTGGCCGGCTGCGGGCCCAACCCGGTACGCGCACGTTTACCGTAAACTCCGCTGCGCGGGCCGGCTCCAGCGTGATTCGGATCTTTCCTTCCCAGGGATAGCGGGTTTCCTGCTTGAGTACCACTGACTGTCCTGCCACTCTGAGTGTTGTCCCGCTGGTCATGAACAGGTTGACGTACAGGGTGTCGTCGGTCCGGGCGTAGACATAACCGGGTACGGCCGGGAGAAAACGGGCGATGTTCCCCGGACAGCAGGCGGTCCCGAACCAGGGCTGGCGCGCGGCCTTGCCCTTGTTGAAGCGGTATTTCCCGTCGGATTCCAGGGGATTGGGGTAAAAAAACGTGTCTCCCTCCAGGGAGACGCCCGCGATCACCCCGTTGTAGAGCACCCGCTCCATCACATCCAGATAGCGGGCGTCCCCGTGAAGCAGGAACATGCGGTGGTTCCACAAGACCATGCCAATGGCCGCACAGGTCTCGTTGTAGGAAGTAAGGTTCGGCAGCTCATAATCATCTCCGAAGTTCTCGCGTGCATGGCGGGCGCCCACCCCGCCAGTGAGCGCCATTTTCCGGCCCACTACGTTTTCCCAGAGGCGGTCCATGGCAGCGATGTAAGATGTGTCGGCGGCCATGGCCGCCACATCGGCCATACCCGCGTACATGTACATGCAGCGCACGGCATGGCCCACGGCCTCCTCCTGCTCGATCACCGGCTTGTGGGCCTGGATCTGGACGGGATCGTTGTAGATTGAGAAGCGGTGGCCCTCGGGATAGATCTTGAGCTCTAATCCATGTCCACGCTGATCCAGGAAGTATTTGGCCAGCTCGAGATACCTCGAGTCTTTGGTCACGCGGAAGAGCTTCACCAGCCCCAGCTCGATCTCCTGATGCCCGGGGGCGTCGTGTTTGAGATCCGGGCCGAAGGTGGCAGCCACCAGCTCCGCGTTCTGGAGTGCGACCTCCAGGAAGCTGCGCTTTCCTGTCGCCAGGTAGTGGGCTACTGCCGCCTCGTAGAGGTGTCCGGCGTTGTAGAGCTCGTGGCTCACGGACAGGTTGGACCAGCGCTCCTCTCCGGTCCCCATCAAGGGATTCTCCGGGTCCGCAGTTCGGGAAGTGAACAGGTAGCCGTCCTCTTCCTGGGCTGCGGCTATGATCTTGATCAGGGAATCAAGCTCGGAATCCAGCCTCGGATCCGGCTCGAGCGCCAGCGTGTAGGCCGCGCCCTCCATGACCTTGTAGACATCCGTGTCGTTGTAGCGCTCTCCCTTGTACTTGCCCTCCATCAGACCACCGGCGATGCGGAAATTGTCCACGCGGCCGGTCTCCTCGTTCTGCTGCATGGCAAAGGGGATGGTCGACACCCTGTTGGTCTCCAGCCTCGGCGCCCAGAATCCGTCCGAGAGCTCCACTTCCGTGAATCCAACGGGCGTGATGGGGTAGTCCGGCGCATCGGCCTTGGTGCAGGCCGTGATCGCCATGACGAGTAATCCCAGGAGAATAAGGCTCGAGTGTGCGGCTATTTTTTTCTCCAAAGCTGCTCCTCTTGATCGAGTCTTCATTTGAATCTATTCCAGTTCCCGCATGATGCGCAGAAGGGCACGTGTGATGCCCTCTTCTGACATTGAATGACCGGCGCCCTCGATGATGTAGAGTTTTGACTGGGGGAGTTTCTCGTGCAGCCGATACGCTGTGACAGGGGGACAGATCATGTCATACCGGCCGTTCACCAGAAATGCAGGGATGTGGGCGATCTTGTCTGCCTGATCCAGCAGTTGATTTTCTGCCAGGAAACAGCTGTTTGCCAGGTAATGGTTTTCGAAAAGCGCCAGGGAATAGATCAATTTTGCCAGTGCAGGGGTTTGCAGGAGATTGTTGACCTCCGCATCGGAAACCTCGAGCTCGGCGATCTTGAGCTCATAGCGGGTCCAGGCCTGGCTGGACCGGGCACGGCTGCTTGAGTCCTCACTCTGGACCATATTTGCGACCACTTCAGGGGAAACAGGGGCGTCGAACTCTCCTTGAAATCGATCAAAGGCCTCAGGGAAAAACGACCTGACTCCCTGATAGTAGTGCTGTATTTCCGCTTTGGTCGATGTGAAGATCCCCCTCAGGACCAGTGCGCTGACGTTCTGTGGGTGGGTTTCGCTGTAGGCCAGTCCCAGGGTCGATCCCCAGGATCCACCGAATATGATGATCTTATCCAGATTGAGATGACATCGCAGCTTCTCGATATCGCTTACCAGATCCTGGGTGGTATTGCCTTTAAGCTCTGCGAAAGGCCGGGATCTCCCACACCCGCGCTGGTCAGACAGCACGATGAGATATTTCTTGGGATCGAAAAATCGCCGGTAATACGGTTGGCTCTGCGCGCCGGGACCCCCATGCAGAACAAAGACCGGCTTGCCCTTGGGATTTCCACAGAGTTCATAGTAGATTTCGTGAAGCTCCGACACCTTGAGGAAATCGGTCTGGTAGGGCTCTATCGCCGGCCAGAGCCTGATCGCCTCCTGCGCCATGAAAGGTTTTGGCATAGCCAGGAAGCCCCAGCAAAATAGAATAATAATTATTTTTTTTTGGCCGCTCATGGGATACCTTCTCTTGTCTGATTTCCGCGTTTCGATCTGAGGAGACGAGCGTATCACACCCCAAATGCAAAGTGAATTGTGCAATGTATCTGTTTCTACCTCCCTGCATGTCAATGTTGGAATTTTTTGAGTATTTCATCCCCGACTCTGTGATATGATTCTATATTCTTTTTCAGCATTGCGGATTTCTACGCTGAACAAAAGAAAAATGTACCTATGAAGAAATTGAAACTCAACAAAGCCCTGAGGATCTTTTTCTCCAACGCACTGAAGATCACTATATCCAGCCCTGGACAGGCCTTCTCCTTCCTTAAGACGCTCGTTTGGATGGGCAGAGCGGCCCGCCTGCGCGCAAAGTGGAAAAAACAGGATGTCCATGTCCCCCCCATTATCATCTTCAGCGTGACCCATCAGTGCAATATGGAGTGCAGGGGGTGTTATGACCGTTCATTCCATGCCGAAGATGAGGAAGAGATCGATGACGAAAAACTGCGCGCCATTGTCCAGGAAGCCAAAGAACTGGGTGTGTCTTTTTTTGTTATTGCCGGAGGCGAACCCTTCATGCGCCCGGCACTCTTGGATGTCACCCAGGATTTCCCAGAGATCATATTTCTGGTGTTCACCAATGGCGTCCTGATCAAGGATAAAGAGATCCGCGCGCTCAAGAAACAGAAGCATGTCATCCCCCTGGTGAGCCTGGAGGGCAGTGAACAGGATACGGACCAGAGGAGGGGTGAGGGCACCTTCCGGGCAGTTCAGGTGCTCCTCGGGGAGATGAAACGAGAAGGAATCTTCTTCGGTACTTCCCTGACGCTCACTCGGCATAGCTTTCCCACCATCCTTGATCAAGAATATATTCATAACCTGGTCGAGGCCAAGAGCCGGTTTTTTCTCTTTCTGGAATACACACCCACGGAAGAGGGGACCGAGGACTGGGTGCTCAGCCAAGCACAGCGGGATCAGGTGCCGGCATTGTTGGATTCCTATCGAAAACGTTTTTCTGCGCTCTTCATCGCTGTTCCCTGGGATGAGGAGGATGTGGGCGGCTGCCTCTCTGCGGGGCGCGGCTTTGTGCACATCAGCGCTCAGGGTGATCTCGAACCCTGTCCCTTCGCGCCCTTCTCGGATACCAACCTGAAGGACATGTCTCTCAAAGAGGGGCTGCGCTCGAAATTTCTGAGCGAGATCCGTAAACGCCCGGAACTGGCCACAGAGACCGGGGGCGGATGTGTGCTCTGGAAAGAACGAAAACTGGTCTCTGCGCTGCTCGAATCAGGAAGGGAAGAAGGAGCTGGCCGGGCCTAATAGATCCGGGCGGCCCAGCCGCCGCCCGGAGCCAGCCGGATCCGGATCTTCTGATCCTGAGAGATGGTTTTCCGTCCCTGTTCGAAATCATTGCCATAGCGGTCCGCGTTGGGCCCGTCCTGGAAGAATTCCATGCTGTGGTCACCCGGCGGGAGGAAGGAGAAATCCACGATGAGCTCCCGGGGCGACCAGTCGGTCATGGCTCCCAAGTACCATTCCTCCCCGCTCTTCCGGGCGATCAGCACGTAGTCGCCCACCTTGGCATCCAGGACCCGGGTCTCGTCCCACACCGTGGGCACCGGAGCCAGAAAGTCCATGCACGCTTTCTCTCTGAGGTAATGGGAGGGGCTGTCGGCCAGCATCTGGAGTGGGCTCTCGAATACCACGTACATGGCCAGCTGGTGGCAGCGGGTCCCCAGACTCATGGGGCGCGTGAACACGGCGTTGAAGGTCTTTTCCTGGGCATTGATCATGGCACCCGGGGTGTAGTCCATGGGCCCGGCCAGCATGCGGATGAAGGGCAGGGTCACGTTGTGCTCCGGGGTGGGGTGTTTGCTCCACTTCACATGCTCCAGCCCGCGCACTCCCTCGCGCGTGAGCACGTTGGGATAGGCCCGCCGCAGGCCCGTTGGCTTGTACGACCCATGGAAGTCGACCAGGAGCTTGCGCTGGGCGGCCGCTTCAGCGATCCTCCAGTAGTAGTTGACCATCCACTGGTCGTCCCGCTGCATGAAGTCCACCTTGATGCCCTTGATACCCCACTCGGCGAACCGGTCCAGGGCTTCATCCAGTTGGTCGTCCAGGGTCTTCCATACCACCCAGAGGATCACCCCCACGTTTCTCCTTTGGGCATGAGCCAGGAGGATTTCCAGATCGATGTCCGGGTTGACCTTGAACAGGTCCGAGGTGTCGGACCAGCCTTCATCCAGGATGATGTACTCGATCCCGTAACGCGAGGCAAAATCGATGTAGTATTTGTAGGTCTCGGTGTTGATGCCGGCGCGGAAGTCCACGCCGAAGATGTTGTTGGCGTTCCACCAGTCCCAGGCCACCTTGCCCGGCCGGATCCAGGAAGGATCCTTGATCCGGTTCTCAGGGGACAGTTTGTAGACCATCTGGCTGTCGATGAGGTCCCCGTCATTCTCCGCGATCACCAGCACTCGCCAGGGAAAGCTGCGGCGCCCCTTGGTCTGAGCGATATGGTCTGCCCGCTCGGTCACCTCCAAGGTGCGGTCACGTGTCTGATTTTCCCGGGTAGCCACGGCCGGAAACAGGCCCTTCAGCGCGGTTCCCCCGCTGCCTCTGAGGTACAGACCCGCATAGTCTTCCAGGCCGGCCTCGGTGAACGCCACCTTGGGGCCGCCCGCCACGTCGATCAGGACCGGCAGGTGGGCCATCGTATCCCCGGGGATCTCGCTCAGGGAGAGATATTCGTACAGCCGTTCCGAGTGGGTGAGGAAGCTCTCCTCGGTGGGGAAGTAGACCTTGTGGTCCCGGGGGAAGTTCAGTGTGACGTTTTCTGCGGTCACGAAGATCTCGTCCGGGAGTTCGGTGCGGAACCGGTAGGCGACACCGTCGTCATAGGCCCGGAAATCCAGCTCGAAGCGGCCTGCGAACTTGAGCGATATCTCGTTCCACTGGTCGGACACGGTGCGCGATTTCTGCCGCACCACAGGGTAGAGCGTGTCTTTCTTGGTGCGGGAGGTGAAACTCTTGAGCTCCGGCGCAGCACCCAGAGTCCCATAGTCTTTGAGGGTCAGGGACAGGGGATTGGGTCCGGTCAGGCGCTCCGAGCCGAAAAAGACAGTGTAAGTGATACGGTCCTGAAACTCGATGCGGACTCGGATCTTCCTGTTGGGAGAGACGAGTTCCTGGGCGTCTTCAGCCGGCATGGCCTGAACCCCCATCACAATACAGCCTAAAAAAACAGAAATGACCGGGATTAAAAGTGATTTCATGCTGTGTCTTCTCCCCATGGATTCGCGTATTCATCGGTGACTTCCGGGTTCGGATGGTGATCACCCTGGGATGTTCCCGTTCTATTTCACACGCCACTCGTGGATGCCGGTGGCGTACTTTTCCTGCAGTTTAATCTCGAGCCGGAGGGCCCGCGTCTCGACTGCCCGGAAAGTGATGCGGTTGTACGTGTCCTTCTCGACACCGTAGGCATCGCCCGTTAGGACGGGCTTCCAGTTCGTGCCTTCCCGATAGAGCAGACGCCAGGACTCCGGCACGCGGCAGCCTCCCATCCCGGTATCGTCGAACCAGAAGACCTCGACCTGCGAGACCCTCCGCCTCTCAGGGAAGTCGAGTTGGATCCACTCGGTGGTGCCCTTCTGGGGCCACCAGTGAAAATACGGCACCGAATGGTCGATGGAGCTCTCGGGTTCCAGCTGATCGTTGACCGCTTCGGGATCGCGGCCGCCGGAGGCCGTGACTTTACTGAGGGAGCCGATGGTGGACGGGGGTAGGGGGCGAGCCGCTCTCCCCTCTCGAGCCAGCCAGACTGACATCTCGCCTATGCCTCGGTGGGCCCAGGCATAGTAGGGGATGGCGGTGAACTCCTGAACCTGTTCCTCCACGCTGGATTCGTCGGCTGTCAAGTGGAGGGCGCTGGCCCGTCCACGGATGACCTGCACGCCGTTGAGCAACTCGGGACGGAATTCCGTGGCCAGGACCGCCTCATCCGGCAGCTGAAGGTTGCGCACCTTCCCTGTCTCGGTGTCTGGCCACTCCACGCAGTAGACCAGCGGTCCCCGCTCCAGGGCCACGCGGCCAAGATTGGCAGCCACGGCCCGGTGGGATTCCACTCGCCGGACCTCCATGGGCAGGCTCAGGCGCACGATATCGCCGCTGCGCCAGCTGCGGCGCACAAGGGCGTAACCGTCTTCGATTTCGTACTCCACGGCCTCTCCGTTGACCTCCATCAGCACGGCCTCCTCCAAGGTGTCCCGGTATCGGTAGAGATCGCTGGGCACCGGTTTGTTTTGAGCCCAGCCGGGGATCCGGATGCGCAGGGTCCATTCCCGGATCTTCTCGGGTTCGACCGTTATGCGGACCTCACCGTCCCAGGGATATCGGGTCTCCTGCCGGATGCCGACGGCCTGTCCGGCCATCCGGATGCGGGCCCGGCTCCCGATGAACAGGTTGATATAGACCTGATCTCCCTGATGGGCATAGATGTAGCCGGGGATCGAGGGCACGAAGCGCACTATGTTAGAGGGGCAGCAGGCGCAGGCAAACCAGGGTGAACGCTCCTCTCCCCGGAAGGTTTCCAGCCGGTTGGGATAGAAGAAGCGGTTCCCTTCCATGGATATGCCGGAGAGGAATCCGTTGTAGATCACCCGCTCCGCGATGTCCATGTACTGCGCTTGTCCGTGCATCAGGAACATGCGGTGGTTCCACAACACATTGGCGATGGAGGCGCAGGTCTCGCTGTAGGCGATACGGTTGGGGAGTTCGAAATCCGGCCCGAACCCCTCATTCCCTCCGGCCGCGCCGATGCCTCCGGTCAAGTAGAGCTTCTTGCCCACCACATTTTCCCAGATACGGTCGATGGCCTGGATGTAGCTGCTGTCTCCGGTGAGGGCTGCCACATCCGCCATGCCGGTATACATGTAGGCGGCACGCACCGCGTGCCCCACGGCCTCGTCCTGCTCCAGGACCGATATGTGATCCTGGCTGTATTGGCCGTAGAGCTCGTGTCCCTCGGGATCGCCTCGTTGGTCCAGGAAAAACTTGGCCAGGTCCAGGTATTTTCGCTCGCCCGTCAGGCGGAAGAGCTTGCCCAGCCCGATCTCGATCTCCTGGTGCCCGGGCGGGAAACGCTTCTTATCGGGGCCGAATACCTCGAGGATTAGCTCGGCGTTCTTGAGAGCCACATCCAGCAGCATATGTTTCCCGGTGGCCTGATAGTAGGCCACCGCTGCTTCGTAGAGGTGACCTACATTGTAGAGCTCATGCCCATGGGCGATATCCGACCAGCGCTCCTCACCTCCGGGCGGCATTTTGTCGGGCTGCATGGCTGTACGGGCCGTGTACAGGTAGCCGTCCTCCTCCTGGGCGGCCGCGATCTTGGCAATGATGGCGTCTATGGTCTTTTCCAGCTCGGGATCCGGGAACAGGGTCAGTGAATAGGCGGCGCCCTCGATGATCTTGTACACATCGGAGTCGTTGAAATAATATCCCTGGGGCTTGCCCTCTTCCAGGCCGGCGGCCACGGAGAAGTTGGCGAGGCGGCCGGTCTCTTCACTCATCTGCAGGGCATAGGGGATGGTGATCTCGCGGTTGGTTTGCATGCGCGGCAGCCAGAATGTATCGGCGATCTCCACATCGGTGAAGGGGACCGGGGTGATCGGGTAGTCCTGGGACTGTGTGCTGCACGCTGTCGCCAGCACAGCCAGCACAAAGACCACATAGGCCGGGAAGATCACACGCGCATTATTCATGAGGGCTCCTTGTCCGGGAACCATCATATCCAAAAATTTAGAATCAGGCTACTCTTTTATAGGAGCAAAAAAAGAGTCTCCCCTTTGTCGGCGCTGCACTAGAATGGTATATTAAGCTTGAAAGAGAAAGGGAGACCAACTGTGCCGGACGAAAAAAAAGATATCAAAGTGACATTTCCGCCCAAACTCCACGGTGGAGTCTATGCCAACAACATGCTGGTGGCGCACACCAAGGAGGAATTCATCATGGATTTCCTGATGGTAGCCCCTCCGGAAGGTGCCGTGACCGCACGGGTCATCGTGAGCCCCGGCCACATGAAGCGGATCCTGGCGGCCTTAGTGGATAACGTCAAGAGGTACGAGAGTCAGCACGGCCCTATCGAGGCGGCGGAGGGGCCGGAGGGGGATATCGGCATAATCCACTGACCTGGCACATTCATAAAGAATGTCGACACTTCAGATATAGAAATATCTAAATAAAAATGTCGACATTCTTTACCCTTCGGGCGAGCGGATCTCACAGCACCTGCTTCGTTGCGGACCATTCGGAGTGGATAACCACACCTTCATGGACCGTCGCCTCGCAGTTACTGCAACCTCCACCCGTGAATAACCCAGGTGCCTGAATTATTCATACAGAATGCCGTTATTTCCTTTATGAATAATTCAGGAAAATAACACGCAATGTCTATATCAAACCTTATCGAGGTCCGATTCCTTTGCCTCAGACAACATGTTCATGATCATGCCCGCATCCAGAAAGCCGATCAGGGGCTCCTCCGCATCCGGGTTCCAGGTCATCACGATATCGAACTGCTTGAACACGCCCTGGATCTCCAGTTCTTTCACTGCAGGGAACAGCTTGTCCGAGACCGTTTTCATCAGAACATCTTTGGATTTCCACATTTGGCACTCCCTCACACCGCCGGCGCAGCTGGAGGCGATGAACGGCTTATTCTGTGTATAGCATATGTATATGAACCCAGGGAGTCAAATTTAATAATGAGTGAACTAAATAGCTGTTTTTATGGGGCGAATGATCTATAATCTGACGTTATCATGCGAAAGTCCCTGGTCATCCCGATCCTCCTGGCGGCACAGTCCCTGCTCTTTGCAGCAAAGGTTCCTCCTCCTCCCCGGCCGGTCGAGGCCTTGCGCAGCGACTCCAACATCCGGATCGATGGCATCCTGGACGAGAACGTCTGGCAGGGCAAGGGCTCGACAGGTTTTTTACAGTCAGAGCCGGAAGACGGCGCCGAGGCCACTGAAAAAACCATGGTCTGGGTCGCCTTTGACGCGGACAGCCTCTATGTTGCGGCCCGGATGTTTGATTCTCGCCCCGACGCCATAGTCAGCCGCCTGGGACGGCGCGACGACGAGGTGGAATCCGACTGGTTCACCTTTGCCGTGGATCCCTATTATGACCGCCGCAGCGGCTTCCAGTTCTCTGTCAATCCCGCAGGCACGATCCTGGATGGAACACTGTTCAACGACGAGGGGCTGGACAGGACCTGGGACGGGATTTGGGAGTATGCCGCACGAATGGATGAGCAGGGCTGGACGGTTGAGATGCGCATCCCGTACGATCAGCTTCGGTTCAAACAGCAGGACACCTACACCTGGGGCGTCAACTTTTTCCGAACCATAAAGCGGAAGAACGAGGTCTGTGCCTTTGCCTGGATCCCCAAGGAGGAGAGCGGCTATGTTTCGCGTTTCGCACCCCTCACCGGAATCCGGGAGATCCGCCCACGACGGCTGCTGGAGTTCCTTCCCTACACCATGGCACAGGCCCAGGCCAGCCCAGCCGTTCCCGGTGATCCATTCCGGACCGGGACCGACTAC
>JBGUED010000006.1:0-18329 GCA_041821525.1 Candidatus Aminicenantaceae bacterium
TACCAAAATGTTCGATCCGGGCCGGATCGCGCTGCCCCATTCCGCTGAAATGCCAGAATATACGGGCCGTCCGGTACAGATTTCTGAGCTCCTCCACCGGGATGTTGACCAGGAGTTCAATCTCCGAAACCGAGCCATCTGCCAGCCACAGCCGGATCCTCTCCAGATAGGGATTGAACTCAGTGCTTCCCCCAGCCAGGATCAGCTTCCAGCCTGATGTCTCTTGCGGGTGGAGCCTCCGCAGTTGAAGATACGATCGGATCATCTCCATCTGCTGCTTGTTGCCCCCCGGCTCAAATCGCGCCACAGAAAGGATGATGTCCTGCTTCTGTGCCAGGCATTCCTTTAGCGGAGAGAGCATATCAACAGGGGGGTAGATGTGGACGTGGGGACCGAGCCGCCAGCGCTTTCTGATCCACTCTGCAGTATAGAGGCTGTTGTGGATGACATGGGTGTATCGCCCCACGTAGAAAAAGCGAGAGATCTCACGTTCGGGAAAGTGTACGACCATCTCAGAGACGGGGGCCAGCGGGTAGACCATCTCCAGCATGCAGTTGTTGACAAACACGTCATACGCCCCGCTCTCCCGGCTAACGACATGGAATGGATTGTCCTTCCTTAGATCTACCAGGCCGGCGTCGAAGACCCCTCGCTCCTCTTCCCGGCGTTCGAAATATGGCATCCGGACCACCTTGATCCGGCAGCGGTACAGGTCCAGTCCATACCAGGACTCCAGCTGTTCACGGGTAACCTCCGAGTTGGCGATCAGGGTGATGTCGAACTCGTCCTGGAGGGCATGAGCCAGGGTACATCCATATTTCTGCGCCCCCCCGATGAAATGCAGGGCATTGTCGTACAATCCCAGCGTGGGTTTACGGTAGCCCATAGCAACTTCGAGCCTGGATAGCGTATTTATCGCGCACTGAAGTCCCCTGCTCTGTTTGATCAGATCGATATGGTCTTTCAGGCTTTTCCCTTCCGCCTGATCATCTCTCCCCCTCACCCCCGTGTAGATCCGGCGGGCCAGGTCCCCATCCGACGGAGCAGGCTCAGAATCCAGGAAGGATCGGAAGGCGTCTGGCAAATCAATCATCGCAGCCTCTCTCCGGGTCATGCGACCCCGCTTTGTCCAGCCTCTGGACCTCCTTGTACTGCTCTTCCATCTCGCCCTCAATCCTTTGCAGAGATTCTTCCAGGACATTCAAACGGTCCTTGACCTTCTGTAGCGTCAAGGTCAAAGCCAGATAAAACGGCACGGACTCCTTGTTGAGCAGGTTCTGCTGGTCCAAGTTGAACTGTTTTCGCTTGTCGATGATCCCACGAGCCAGGGGTCCGGATAGCGTACGGTAGAGTTTTTTCAGTCTCCGGAGGATGGCCGCCGGTATCCGACCGGACGGGAACGTCTCCTCTTCGGAAACGCAGTCCTGCTGGTCCTCCAGTTGTTGGAACCGGCGCCACATCTCAGCTTCCAGGTCTTCGAAATCATATTCCCAGATGCCGGCCTCTCGCTCGGCCCCGGGAGGCATCAGTTCCGTAACGTCCGTTATCCTGTCCCTCTCGTTGGATAGCAAGGCTTTGAGCCTGGTTATTTCTTCCTTTAGATCCGATCGTTCTGGCATGCTCTTCTAGTCCCCTTTCACACACTCTCGGATGAAGCGCATGTAGAGCTCCGCACATCGGGAGATGCTGCATTCCTGCTCCACATACGCTCCGGCTTCCCTCCCCACAGACATACGGAAGTCCTCATCTGTAGCGAGGGCCAGCGTGAAACGCTTGATCATTTCTGTCTCATCCAGGTTAACATCGACCTTGAGGACCGCATAATCGGGGAACTCAGCGTAGGAGCCGAGGTTGGTCACCAGCACGGGTTTTCCGTATCCCATCATGCGGATCTGCACTCCGGAACTCTCCCCCATGGTCGGGTAGCGCAGGTTGATGCAGATGTCAGAGGCGGCGATGGTCGCCTCCATTTTATCCAGGGGGAGATGGCCCGTGATCCGGAAATCGATCCGGTTCCCAGGAGGCGCGGGAGTCAGGAGCCGGCCCCGGTCCTCCCCGGCGATCACAAAGCGGAACGGGATGCCTTTCAGTTCACCCAGCGCGTCCAGGATAAGGTCGAAACGCTTGTTCTTGCTGACATATCCAGCGGAACAGATCAGGATCTCTCCCTCCTGGATCCCCAGGTCACGGCGGATGGCTACGACATCGAACTGCTTCCGCACATGACCGTGATGGGGGATCACCGCGATGGGCACTTCTGTCATGTGACGAATCCGGTCGTGGATGAAGCGGGAGTGAACGATCACGCCCCGGGCGTGAGCCAGGATCTCTTCGTTGAGCGGAAATCGTGCCGCATCCGGCGACTCCCAGATGGGCATGGGACTTCGGGCCTGGATCCTCTCCGCGATCTCCCGGCCCTGTTCGCCGTAATACTTCTCGAGCAGGCCCCGGTAGCGGGAAAAATCCCCCTCCGCCTCGTACTGCTCCGCATAGAAGCTCTGCATCACGTAGTCATGGAGGACCACGATCCCCGGGAAGCGCTTCAGGCTTTCGTACACATAGCCATGCGCGTCATAATAGTTCCCCATGTGATAGAGGATGGCGTCATATGTATGGGGTTGGAAGCGTTCTGGTTCAAAGGGGAGGACCCGGAACCGTTCTGTTAAACCGGGCGCTGACGGCCGATATCCCTTGTCGATGTAGAGGTCCAGTTCAAGATCCCTGGCCAGCTCTGGCAGGAGTTCCTCAGTGTAGTCGGAAATGCCGGACTTGACAGGATTGAGCGGGCTGAAAAGAGCGATCCTCATGCCGACTTCTCTTCACCCAGAAGGGTCCGGATGACATGATCCCACCCGATATCCTTTACCGCTGCATATCCCGCATCCCCCAGCTTGGCACATCGGTCAGGGTATCTGACCAGGCTCTCCACAGCAGCCCCCAGGAGCTCCGCTTCCAGAGTGGGCAGGATGAGTCCGTTGGTTCCGTCCTTTACGAACTCCAAGGGGCCCCCGGAGTCGGCTGCCGTGATGACAGGCTTACGGGAGAGGAAAGCCTCGAGCGTGATGTATCCGTAATCCTCATCCCGGGGTGCAAAATAAACGGCCGCGCAGCCAGCATAGGCCTCGAGGAGCCGATCATCGGGGATATATCCCAGAAACTCCACGCGCTCCCCCAGCCCCAGCTCCCCGGCCAGGGCCCGCAGGCCTTCTTCTTCCGGACCGGTGCCGGCGATCTTGCAGCGCATGTCTTCGGCACAGTGCGGCAGGGCCCGCAACAGCGCATCCACACGTTTGAGTTTATCCAGGCGGCCCACCGACAGGATGTAGTCCCCATAGGAATCCGTGGTGTAGCGGCCGGCCAGGCGGGGAGGATGGTAGAGGGGTTGAGCATCGATGCCGTTGTGAGTTTTCAGGCGGGAGGCGGTGTTACCTGCGTTGGTGTAGATCCGGGGATAGGTCCGGAGGACCTGAGTATCCATAGTGATGAGCTTGTCCCGGAAAGCCATAGCCTTGGCATCCGCTGGATCAAACTCCGAATACTCGGTTCCAAAGAGATCATACGCCTGACGGTACTGATGGATCAGCCAGAGGACCTTGTTGGGATGACGAGCAAAATAGGACGGAAACTTGGTGGTGATCACCAGGTCGATGGGTCTGCCATTGGATTCGGTCAGGTCCAGCATGTCCCAGATTTCAATGCTCTTGAGGAGCTGCTCGTGGGGATACCATTTATAGGGGATGTTGATGAGATCGACATCGTACCCTGCACCGCGCAGGTTATCTACCAGACCCTGGACATGGGCCTCGGCCCCTCCCTGGGAGAAAGGCACCTGGGCCGCACATACGGCAATGGTCTGTACAGGTGAGCGTCCCCCCATGTTCGCCAGCCTATGTTTGGTTGTCTTCAAAAGACGTCTTATTCGTTCTTTCATCGTCCTGTCCGGCGCTGCCGGGCATTCCGGACAGGCAGGCCTGCTTGAGCCGTTCGATCTCGTCCAGAAATCGAAGGTTGATCTCTCTCTGATTGTCCAGGACCGGTCCCATGATCAACTCGACTTCATTCATCAGCTTGGTGCGGAATCTCTCGATGAGCTTGCGGATCAGGGGGTTTCGGACGGACTTGTGCAGGTGAAACCGCCGTTCCAGGATCTTGGCCTTCATCAGCTCGTACCGGTCATCGGCGAGTTCCTCCCGGATCTCCTCGATCTTTTTGAGAATATCGTTTTGTTCCATCACTGTGTCCCGGATCTTTCGAAATGTTCCTGATCAGTTTCCAGAATTATATCGGCCCCTCTCCCCCCCTGTCAAGCCAGCCAACCCTCCCCCGTGCTGTTCCCACCCTCCTATCCGTAAAAATGTTACTCGAGTTCAGCCAATCCTCCCCCGCAATGTTCTTGCCCTCCCGTCTTGTGTGGACAGTCTGTAGACGGGTACTGCGGGATTGTGATAGACTTCTCCTAATTTCAAAATTCAGGGAGAGAGAGCAAACCATGGAGGAGTTCAAAAGCTATGTTCCGGATGAAACGACCGTCAAGGATATCAGCATCAAGGCGGTCATCCTGGGGGCCATCTTCGGAGTGGTTTTCGGGTCTGCCAACGCCTACCTGGGCCTCCGGGTAGGGCTGACCATCTCCACGGCGATTCCCCTGGCTGTGATCTCGGTGGCCGCGCTCCGTGTACTCACACCCCTGATAGGGAAGAGCAGCATCCTGGAGTGCAACATCGCCCAGACCACGGGCTCGGCCAGTTCGTCACTGGCCTCGGGCATCATCTTCACCGTCCCGGCACTGTTCATGTGGCATGCGCAATATCCAGACTTGGGATTCAGCCCCAGCATCTTTAAGATCGGCCTGCTGGCCATGTTGGGCGGCATCCTGGGGGTTCTGTTCATGATCCCGCTGCGTCGGGCGCTAATCGTCAAGGAGCACGGCGTCCTCCCCTATCCTGAGGGAACTGCCGCTGCTCAGGTGTTGATCTCCGCAGAGGAAGGCGGTGCCAAAGCCTGGAATATCTTCCTGGGCCTGGGGATCGCGTCGGTCTACAAGATCATGCAGAATTTCCTCCACATGTGGCCCGAGAAAATCGCACTCAATATCCCCATTCTGAAAAAAGCCCAACTGGGGGGAGAACCTTCTCCGGCACTGCTCGGGGTAGGATTCATTCTGGGTCCCCGGATCGCGGGCATCATGGTCGCCGGAGGTCTCCTTTCCTGGCTGGGCCTCATCCCGCTCATCGCCTGGTTCGGAGAATACCTCACGATCCCGCTTTTCCCCCAGACGGAACTCACGATCTCCCAGATGACACCCCAGGAGATCTGGCACAACTACATCCGATATATCGGTGCCGGGGCTGTGGCCGTGGCCGGGATCATCACGGTGATCAAGTCCCTGCCCACCATGTACAACTCCCTTAAGCTAGGCATCCGAGACTTCCGGTCCAGCCGGGATCCTCAGGCTGCAGCCAATAAAAAACGAACAGACACTGACCTGCCCATCACGATCCTCGGGATCGGATCCCTGATCGTGGCGCTCGTGATCATTTTCACACCGAACCTCATCGGCATCCAGGCAGCGATAATGGTTCGAGCCATCGCCGCGATCTGCATCGTGTTTTTCACCTTTATTTTTGCAACGGTCTCCTCGCGGATTGTGGGGATGGTGGGCGTTTCCTCCAATCCCACCTCGGGCATGGCCATCGTTACCCTATTGGGGACCAGCCTGATATTCGTGCTCATGGGATGGACCGACAAGCTAGGCATGGCCGCAGCTCTGACCATTGGGACCGTGGTGTGCGTAGGCTCCTCCATAGCCGGAGACATCTCACAGGACCTCAAGGCCGGGTATATCATCGGGGCCACTCCCAAGAGACAGCAGACCTCCGAGATCATCGGGGTCATCACCTCGGCATTCGCCATCGCCGGGGCGGTCTGGCTGCTGGGCCAAGCCTTCGAATTCGGGAGCGATGCACTCTCCGCTCCCCAGGCCACGCTCATGAAGACCGTGATCGAGGGAGTCCTGGGCGGGGACCTGCCCTGGGGGCTGGTTCTGGCCGGGGGATCGTTCGCCATTGTGGCCGAGCTGTTGCGCATCCCCTCGCTTCCATTGGCCGTGGGGATCTACCTGCCGCTGTCCACAATGACCCCCATCTTCGTCGGCGGGTTCCTCCGCCAGATCATCGAGAGGAAGGCTGCAAACGAGGAAGACAGGAAGAAAAAGTCAGAGAAGGGCATATTACTTGGATCGGGCTTCATCGCAGGAGAAGGCATCACCATGGTCGGAGTGGCCGCCTATGCCTTCATCACCAAGGCCAGGCCCAAGGGCCTGGGCATCGTCTATCCCGGGGAACTGGGACAGTTCATCGCCCTGGCCATATTCCTAGGACTGTCAGCCTTCCTTTTCTTAAGATCGCGCAAAGAGTAACATAAACCCATGAACTCCTTGATCGTTGCGGCTGTCCTGATCATCTGGCTGGTCCTGGGATACAAGATCTACGGGCGATTCCTGGAGAAAAATGTGATCCTGCCGGATGACGACCGGATCACACCTGCCCGGGAATACGAAGACGGCATAGATTACTCGCCGGCAAAAAAATACCTCCTGTTTGGCCATCATTTTTCTTCCATTGCGGGCGCCGGCCCCATCCTGGGCCCTCTCCTGGGAGTCCTCTATTTCGGCTGGTTGGGGGCCCTGCTGTGGGTCGCCCTGGGCAGCGTGTTTATCGGCGCTGTCCACGACTACACCTCCCTGATGGTATCGGTACAGAACAAGGGCATGTCGCTGGCCAGCATATCGGAACGCACCCTGGGGCGCCGGACCAAGATGATTTTTTCCGTATTCCTGTGGCTTACCCTGGCCCTGGTCATAGCGGTGTTTGCGGTGGTAGCCGCCCAGACCCTGGTATCCCAGCCCGAGATCGTGATCCCGACCTTCGGGCTGGTGCTCATCGCCATGGTATTCGGCTGGTTGGTGTATAAGAGAGGAGTCAAAGTGCCGGCCGCGACGGTCTGTTCACTCATCCTGCTGTTTTCCCTCATATACCTGGGCACGCTGCTCCCTATTCAACTCCCTGATACGGTACTGGGGTTGTCGAGCCAGACCATCTGGTTCTTCGTGCTCATCGTCTACAGCCTGATCGCCTCGGCTCTCCCGGTTTGGTTCCTGCTGCAGCCGCGAGATTACATCAGCACCTGGATCCTCTTCCTGGGACTCGGGGGTGGCTACCTGGGCCTCCTGGTCTCCCGGCCGGTTCTGGCCGCACCGGCATTTGTCAGCTTCACCAGCAAAGAAGGGCCCCTCTGGCCCATGCTGTTTGTGATCATCGCGTGCGGTGCCATCTCCGGCTTCCACTCGGTTGTGGCCGGGGGGACTACGGCCAAACAGCTCCCTAACGAAAGGGCCGGCCGCCTCATCGGCTTCGGCGGCATGGTCACGGAGGCAGCACTGGCGGGACTGGTCATATTCATCGCAGCCGGAGCCCTTATCTGGGTCCCGGGAGGTGCATTAGGTGAATTCAACTTCCAGCATCTCATGACACCCGAGGGAGGTGGCCCCATCATGGCATTTGCTACCGGATACGGACGGCTGGTCTCATCGCTCCCGGGACTCACGGTAATGCTGGGATCTTTTTTCGGCATGGTCATGCTCAACGCTTTCGTGCTGACCACACTGGACACCGGAACCCGCCTGGGTCGGTTCATTTTTACCGAGATGCTGGGCGAGAAAGGCCGGATATTCCGCAACCGCTGGACAGCCTCCGCAGTCATCCTGATCCTGGCATCGGCCCTGGGAGCCACAGAGGGATACAAGGCCATATGGCCGGTCTTCGGGGCTTCGAACCAACTCGTGGCGGCTCTGGCTCTCATTATCATCTCGTCCTATCTCGTGAGCATAAAGCGGCCCTCCAAGTTCACTTTGTATCCGGCTTACTTCATGCTGGTCACCACACTCGCGGCATTGATCTATCAGGGTTACAGGTTCTACACCAGCGGTAAATTCCTTTTGGGCACCGTGAGCGTGCTTCTCCTTCTCCTGGCGGGCTTCATCGTCTATGAAGCCCGCGCCATCCTCTTTTTGAGACGTTCCCCCAGGATCTAGCCATTGGGGACATTCCCCAAGGTGACACTCTATTTACTCGGGGATCTCTGAGGAACGTCCCCTAGATATTTCCATTGACACAGTGAGTGCAATATCTTAAAATAGAAATCTCTAAAGAGGAGAGAAAACAAGGAGGTCGCAATGTCTGCAGGAGCTGAACCTAATGTTGTTCCCTTGTGCGATGTATTGCTTGTGCTGCTCATCATCTTCATGGTCATCACCCCCATGGTCCAGAAAGGCATCGATATTAAGCTGCCGGAGACCACTGCAGAAGCCGGCGCCGCGCCCCAGGGATTGATCGTGCTCACTCTCAAGCTAGACCTGTCCGTCTTGGTTAATCAGGAACAGGTCGAGATGAACATGCTGGGCGGCCGGCTGAGAGAGATCTACGAAGTCCGACAGGATAAAACCATCTTTGTGCGTGCTGACGCCAGGGTGCCCTACCGCGCCGTGATCGATATGATCGATATCGCTAAGGGGGCTGGTGTGGATGTCACCGGCATCATCCCCGAATATTTCACAGAAGATTAAACGGATACCCGAACCGTTTCACTGTTTTTTTCTTTCCCATCCTTTTCCTCTAAGGGCATTTCTCTGGTTTGAGACAAAACTGCGACATTATGATCCCATCGCCTTTCAAAGACAAACGTTTGCCATTTGTGAATGATCCGTATTGCTGGATCATTCACAAGTCGGAGGCAGGTTGGTTCGTCCGGCAGAGAGAAATTGCCGATCACTATTTTTGTTTCTAGATAGGGATTTCGGCAATTTCCATAAACAAATCAACTATTTTTTGATGGGGCCGATGACCTCCCGGCCCACAACCATACGCTGGATAGAGTTTGTACCCTCGTAGATCTGAAGGAGCTTGGCATCCCGCATGAGCTTCTCCATGGGGTAATCCTTCATGTACCCATAGCCTCCCAGGATATCCAGGGCGTCAGTGGTGATCTTCATGGCGACGTCAGTGGCATAAAACTTGGCCATGGCCGATTCCTTGCCCACAGGCAGGCCCTGATCCAGCCTCCAGGCCGCATTCCACACCATAAACCGGGCGGCATTCACCTCGGTCGCTATCTGGGCAATCTTGAAAACGATGTCCTGGAACAGGGCGATTGGTTTCCCGAACTGAATCCGGGTCCGGGCGTACTCGACGGCATGTTCCAGTGCTGCGCGAGCAATTCCGACGGCTCCGGCCCCGACCGGAGCTCGGGTCTTATCCAGGGTTCTCATGGCCACGATAAATCCCATGCCTTCCCTACCGAGCAGGTTGGCGGCCGGGACCTTGACATCCTCGAAGAAAAGCTCACAGGTATTGGAGGCCCGGTGACCCATCTTATCCTCTTCCTTACCGATGATGAGGCCCGGTGTATCACGCGGGACCACAAATGCGCTGATGCCGCGAGCCCCTTTCCCCGGATCGGTCAGCGCAAAGATCACATAGAGTTTGGACACTCCTCCGTTGGTGATGAAGCATTTGGATCCGTTGATGACATATTCATCTCCGCTCTTGATAGCCTTGGTCTTGATCGACCCGGCATCCGAACCGGCCTCCCTTTCTGTAAGGCAGAAGGCGGCAATAGAGGTTTCCTCGGAGAATGGAATCAGGAACTTCTTTTTCTGTTCATCGCTTCCGAAGAGGAGGATGGGCGTTAGTGCCAGCGAACTGGCCATGATGGTGGTATACATCCCGGCGCAACCCCAGGCCAGCTCTTCGCTGAGGACCGAGATGTCCATGTGGTTCAAACCGCCGCCCCCATACTCCTCAGGAATTTCGCAGGTGAATAGTCCCACTTCAAAGGCCTTGTTAATAACATCCCAAGGGAATTCCTCACCTTTATCATATTTAGCGGCATTGGGCCGCATCTCTTTTTCAGCAAACTCGTGTGCCATCTCCTGGAGGGCTTGTTGTTCTTCGTTCAGGCTGAAATCAATCACTCATTCCTCCTTGGATTCAATTCCATAAAGTTCCTTGATGATAATATGCTCACCCGACATCGTCAAGGAAATTCTACGCAGGCGGCCGGATCATGCTCGATTATTCAGGAAAAAGGTTTCCCGGGTGAGATGGAAAGCCGGATACGGGAGTTGGAGCAGCTGTTCCACGATGTCCTGAGGACGAGGATTTTTTCCCGGCCCAATGGGAATGATGAGCCGCAACCGATCCTTAGTCAGCTCGAGGCAAGCCCCTGTCTCGGCCTCTGCTTCGGTAGTGTATTCCGCGATCCGTCTCTCCATTACAGCCTGCTCTGTCAAACCGCAGTTAGAGGGATGTTCCCGGAGGGACGCCAACGCCCTGGTAACCTCCGTGTCTTCGAGTTCAAGAGAAAAGATCATGGCCGTGAGCGTATCCGACAGGGAAGCGGCGTCTGCGTCGAGCCGTTCCATTGAATGCACCTGGACACCTTCCGGGAGCCGGGAGTTGATCCGGGACATGAACTCCTCCGGCGGAAGGATAAACTGAGACCGGAACTCCAGAATCTCGTCTTGGCCCTCCATCCCGAGGGCCAGGGCTGGGCCGAAACTCATGCGCATCTTGGGATGGAATCCCTGGGAATATTCCACCGGGATCCCGGCCCTTCGGAATCCTCTCTGGAGCTGGCTGACAAGGTCGTTGTGCGAAAAGTACCGGGCACGGCCTGTCTTGCTGTAGCGGACCCGGTAGCGGCTGACCGATTCACCCTGCTCACCCAGGGATTCAGCTTTGGATCCCGGATCGTATGCGGGGAGAGTGAGGACCGCCGTTGGATCCTCTGGAAGAGAACCAAAAGAACACCCGCCGCAATCCCTGCACAGATGGGAATCGCAGGGCGGGGTCGCGACCGCGGCCTGGGCCCGCTCCAGCTCCTTCAGAAGATGGGATTTTTTCACGCCTGTCTGGATATGGTCCCAGGGCAGCTGCGGTCCCTGTGGCAGAGCGCCCAAGTAGGTATGATAATCCAGGCCAGAGCCGGTAAAGGCATCCTCCCAGAGATCCCAATGAAAATGCTCGGTCCAGGAATCGAAGCGGGCCCCGGCCTCCCAAGCTTTTTCCAGGACAGCGCCCAGGCGGCGATCTCCGCGGGAAAACACCGCCTCCAGGATCGAGCTCTTGAGTCCGTGTTCCCGGAACCGCACGGATCGATATTTCTGCAGACGTGACCTCAATCGCCTGTGTCTCGCCCGCAAGACCTGTTCCTCTGCCATGGCCACCCATTGGAAAGGTGTGTGCGGCTTTGGGATGAACGATGCCACGCTGAGGTTGATCTGAGGAGGACTGCCCATCAGATCTTGTCCCAGCCGGATGAGCTTGATCACCATCTCCGCGATCCCGTCCACATCCTCCTCGGTCTCCGTGGGCAGTCCCAGCATAAAATAGAGTTTCAGTTTCCGCCATCCGTTCCTGAAAGCGGTCTCTGCAGCCCGGAATAAGTCCTTGTCATCCAGGTGTTTGTTGATCACCCTCCTCAATCGTTCTGTTCCGGCCTCGGGCACGAGCGTGAAGCCAGTCTTACGCACCTTGAGGATCTGTGCAACTACTTCCGGAGTTAATCCCTCTGGACGCATAGAAGGCAGGGACAGGGCCACCTTGGACTCTCCCAATTCGGACATGAGCCGCGAGATCAGGTCCTCCAGGTAGCGGTAGTCGCCGACCGAAAGGGCCCCGAGCGAGACATCTTCATAGCCGGTGGAGGCCACGCTGTTCAAGACGTGTTTCAGTACGACATCCGGTGCCTTGGGTCGAGAGGGAAAGTAGATCTGCCTGGCCTGACAGAAACGGCAGTTCTGAGGGCATCCCCGCTCCACCTCGACCACAGCCCGGTCATGGATCACCTGAAGGTTGGGGACGATGATGTCTTCAGGGAAGGGTGCATCGCTGAACGGCCGGCATATGCGTTTTTCCACCACTTCCGGTTGACCATCCTGCGGTCGAACAGCCAGCAGAGCCGAGCCGGACGGCTGGAACACTTTAAATCGGGATGGGACATAGACCCCCGGCAGGGCGGACAGGCCAGCGAGGAGTTCCTCACGGTCTCTCACATTCGGCATGTGGGTTAGGCAGAAGTCCACGATCTCGGGAAAAGCCTCTTCTCCGTCTCCGATCAGGAAAAAATCAAAGATCTCGGCCACAGGTTCCGGATTGAAGGCGGCCGGTCCTCCAGCTGCAACCAGCGGGTGCTCGAGCGTACGTTTCCCGGAAGAGAGGGGAATTCCTCCCAGATCCAGCATGGTCAGGATGTTGCTGTAATTCAACTCATACATGAGGGAGAATCCCAGAAAATCGAACTCATACAATGGGAGGCGATTTTCTAGTGAGAACAAAGGCCGTGCTTGTTTGCGCAGCGCCTGCTCAAGGTCCGGCCAGGGAGCAAACACCCGCTCGGCCAGCACATCCGGGCGGCTGTTAAGGATGTGGTAGAGGATCTTCTGTCCCAAGTAGGACATGCCAACCTCATAGAGATCGGGAAACGCCAGGGCGATTTTCAGCTTCACTGCGGAGGGATCTTTCCTCACCTCATTCCACTCACCGCCCGTATAACGGCCGGGTTTCTGTACCTGCTGCAGTACCTCGTCCAACCAATTTGTTGTCATTCCGCGACCCCGCGTATTATACGGCGGCGGTCCGCCTTCTTACAAGACAAACCTCTTGGTCCGATACCCCCTACCCTGGTACCAGGGTTATTTGCGGGCCGAGATTGCTGCAGCGACCAGGAAGTGGTTTATGAGGCGTAGTCGTCTACGCCGATTGGACCACGACGAAGTCGATGTGCTGAGATCCGACTCAAAATAATCCTGGACCTGGGCTATCCACGGGTCGAGATTGGTGCAGCGGCGAGGAAGTGGTTTATGAGGCGTAGTCGTCTACGCCGATTGGGCCACGACGACGTCGATGTGGTGAGATCGGCTCGTGGATAGCCCAGGTCAGACGTTGACGAAACGGCGCATCTTTACATTAATAGCCAGTGAGACGGCCAGATAATTGGTCAAGAGAGAAGATCCTCCATAGCTGAGCAGCGGCAGGGGGATTCCCGCCACAGGGAAGAGCCCGACCGTCATCAGAATGTTGATGAACGCCTGGCTTGTGATCAGTATCGCGACCAGGAAGCAGATGTACACTCCCGCCCTGTCACGAGATTTTTCCACTGACTGAAACAGCCGCAACAACAGGAGAAAATAGACACTCAGGACCAAGAGAATGCCGGTGAAGCCGACTTCTTCTCCAATGACCGAGAATACAAAATCCGTATGCCTGGCCGGCAAAAAACGCAACTGGCTCTGTGTTCCCTTTTTGAATCCCTTGCCGAACAGGCCGCCTGAACCCACGGCGATCTTGGACTGTTTGATCTGGTAACCTGATCCCAAGGGATCCTGATCCGGATAGAGAAGGGTTGTGATGCGCTGTTTTTGATAGTCTTTCAGCAGAAAATTCCAGCCCACTATCCCCAGGATGAGACTCACTGCCAGGAACAGGATGACCATCCTGCGGTTCAGCCCGGCCAGGATCAGTGTGGCCAGGAGAATCGGCACGTAGTTCAGGGCCGTTCCCAGGTCCGGCTGCATAGCCACCAGGGAGACAGGAATCAGGACGATTCCTGTGCTCATCACTCCATCGACAAACGAGAGAGTATAACGTCTGCCCTTGGAAAAGAAGCTTGCCAGGAGCAGGATGACGGCGATCTTGGTGATTTCAGAGGGTTGGATCTGGAGAAATGGCAGTCGAAACCAGCTCTTGGCTCCGGATACGATGCTTCCGAAAATCAGCACACCTACCAATAGAAGCAGACACACTCCATAGAAATAGGGAGAGAGGGCCAACAGGTGGTGGTAATCGATAGACAGGAACAGTAACAGGGCGATGAGGCTCACTCCGATCCAGAACAGCTGTCGCATATGATAATTTCCTGGAAGATAGTGCGAACTGCTGTAGATGAAGGCCACCCCGATGAGTGAGTTGAGCAGGAGCAGGAAGATGAGAATCCAGTCGATGTGCCTCAGGAGAGAGCGGTCAATCATGGTTCAGCAGTTCCCAATAGAGGCGGAAGAGCTCCCGGGCCACAGGAGCGGCGGTAGATCCCCCCATCCCCCCAAACTCCACTATCACGGTCACGGCCACACGGGGATCATTTCGGGGTGCAAAACCCGAGAACCAGGAGTGTGTTCTGGTCTCTCTGCGGGATTCTCCCAGCCTTTCGGCTGTTTGCCGGCTGACCACTTGCGTGGAACCGGTCTTCCCGCACACATCCATCCCCGCCACACCAGCGGCACGGGACGTCCCTCCCTCATTAGCTGACATCCACATGCCTTGGATGATCTTTTCTATGTTTGCACTGCTCACGCCTATACCGGTGAGGTCCTGAATGGTCGATCCCTCTCCTTCCTCAAGCAGGAGGTGAGGCTGGACGCGTTTGCCCCGGTTAGCCAGGGTCGCGGTCATGGTGGCGATCTGCAGAGGGGTCACCAGCAGGGGTCCCTGGCCGATGGACACGGATATGGTCTCCCCAGGATACCAGGGGGCATTCCGGACACGTCTCTTCCAATCACGATCCGGGACCAGGCCGGCATACTCCCCCTTCAAGTCGATGGCCGTACGCTCCCCCAGCCCCAGTTTTCGGGCATATTCGGCAATGGTTTCGATGCCCAGTTGCTTTCCTATTTGGTAGAAGTATATGTTGCAGGAGTTCCGGATTGCGTTGGCGAGGTCCATCTCTCCATGCCCTCCGGCGAACCAGCAGTTGAAAGGATGGTTATAGATAAGTATGGAACCGGAACAATAGAACGATGTGCGCTCAGTAACGAGGTTCGTCTCCAGGGCCGCAAGCGCCATGACCAGCTTGAATATGGAACCCGGAGCGTAGAGGCCGCGCAGGGCACGGTTCTCCAACGGATGGCTCGGATTGTTGATCAGGTCCATCCACTCCTCGGGAGTGAACCGATTGATGAACTTGTTCGGATCAAAGGTGGGAAAGGAGGCCAGAGCCAGCAGCTGCCCGCTGCGCGTATCCATGACGACCACGGCTCCCTCTCTTCCCTCCAGG
Organism: Candidatus Aminicenantaceae bacterium; assembly: GCA_041821525.1. Taxonomy (GTDB): domain Bacteria; phylum Acidobacteriota; class Aminicenantia; order Aminicenantales; family Aminicenantaceae; genus JAUXEH01. The sequence continues at coordinate 15,109 of JBGUED010000006.1, forward strand.
ATCTCCTCGGCTTTGGCCTGCAGCCGCGAATCCAGAGTAAGCTGGATGACGTGACCGTCCACCGGGTCCTCGCGCAAGACGGTTTCCTTGTAGCGGCCGGTGCTTTCCACGATCTCGAGATCGCGTCCGCTGGCGCCCACCAGCTCGGAATCATACTCCCGTTCGATCCCGGTCCGTCCGATCAGGTCGCCCAATCCCCGGCCACCGAAAGTCCCCTGCCGGATCTCCTCGGGAGATATCTCTTGCAGGTAACCCAGGACATGGGCGGCAAAGGTCGCTTTGGGATAGGATCTTTTGGGCTCAGTCTGAACCATCAGTTCCGGAAATTCCTTCCGCCGGCTTTCTATTTTGGCGACCTCCTCGTCATCCAGGTCGTCCTTGATGACGATGGGGTGGAACCACGCGAAGGACCGGTATTTATCCACCCGTTCCCGGATGACTTCCGCATCCATCTCCAGTAGTCCAGCGATCCGGCGGTACGATTCCTCCAGGTTTTGAGACTCCTCTCTAACAACCGCCGCCTGGAAGGCCGCGATGTTGGTAGCCAGGACATTCTCGGAGCGGTCCTTGATGAGCCCGCGTTGAGCGGGCAGGATGACCTCCCGGATCCGGTTGGCTTCGGACATCTCCCAATACTTTTTGTAATCCAGGATCTGCATCTTCCAGAGATACAGCACCAGCAGCAGCAAGGTCGCGCCCACCACCAGGAAGGACAAACGGGCCCTGCGGAGGATGAGCGATATGTCCTCGTAGATCCCGTTTTTCATGTTTTCCTGCGCTTCTCCAGAAAGAGGCTCACACGTTTTATCAGGGGGACAATTCCGACGGCAACCAGGGCGGTCAAAAAGGGCTGAATAAAGATCAGTCCGCCTGCTATGTAGATACGGCTAGAGAATATGGAGGAATACAGGAAGGCCCACAGGGCCAGTTCCAGGATGAGGACCAGGGCAAAGAAGGAATATCTACGGGAAAAAGAGGCCAAATTGATCTTCTTGGCCACCGAACCGGCCGTATAACCAGCCAGGGTCTTAGCGATGCCGGCGACACCGAAGACACCGAGGGAAAACGAATCCTGCAGGAGGCCGCAGAGCATGCCCGTGACCGCCCCGTAGATCTCGCCTTTACGGACGGCGGCATACAGGACAACCACACTCAGGAGATTGAAGGACAGGATCAGTGTGGATGAGATATGGCCCAAGAGTGAAGACAGGATAAAGGCCGCCGCCATCCCTGCAGCCGTGTAGGCAATATCCTTCACTCCCAGCCTCCGGCGAAAGTCACATCAATAGAACACATGCTTGTCCACTCCGACCACTGCCAGACGACCCAGCTGACGCAGCCTGAAAAAGGGCTGCACACGTACCTGCTTAAAGAGCTCCGGCCGGGATTCGATTGTGAGCACGATCCCTACTTTGAGCCCCGGTGGATAGATATAGTCAAATCCGGTTGTGATGAGTGTGTCCCCCTCTTTCGGGTCCTCATCCGTGGTCAGGCTGTAATCCAGCTCACACATCAGCTCGCCCCTTCCCTTGAGGATGGCCAGTCCCCTGCCTTCCGCAGTCGTGACGCTCACTCCGCTCTTGTCGTCGGTGATCAGCTGCACGGTCGCCTCCTTGAGCGTAACCTTAAACACACGCCCCACCAGGTTTCCGGATGCATCCAGCACGACCATGTTCTTTACCAGGCCGTCCATGGTTCCCCTGTTGATCACCACCGATTTGTAGGGACTGACAGAATCCATGCCGATCACCTGGGCTCCGATCACATGTTCGGATAATCGTCCGTAGAACTGTTGGAGGAATGTCTCGGTCTGATAGCGACTGAGGGACTGCTTCAAAATGATATTTTCCTGGAGGAGCGAGAAGTTTTCCTCGCTCAATCTCTGGTTCCGTTTCTGGGCATCCCGCAGCGCAAAGTAGTTGTTCCAGAGGCTGCCGATCCCTCTGAAGAACGAAGTGATTCCATGCTGGATCGGGGCAAATGTAGAATACACCAGCCTCTCCAACAGGATATCGTCTTCCTCGAGAGGGACCTGGATGGAGATCAGGATCATCTGGAAGAAGATCAGAGATATGAGCACAACGAGATTTTTTCTCTTGCTCAGAAAAGACGGCATATACTGTTCTGATTATCAGATCAAGGATATCTTCTTCAGCAGCTCCAGGTCATCGAGCATCTTTCCCGCGCCCAGGACCACGGTAGTCAATGGGTCTTCTGTGATGAAGACCGGCAGTTGAGTCTCCTCACGGATGCGTTTATCTATGCTCTTGAGCAGCGATCCTCCCCCGGTAAGGATGATACCACGGTCGATGATATCAGCGGACAGTTCAGGCGGCGTCTTTTCCAGGGCCACCATGACCGCCTCCACTATGGCGTCCACCACATCGGCCAGGGCTTCCCTGATCTCCTGGTCATCGACCACGATGGTTTTGGGGATACCCTCGCGCAGATCCCTCCCCTTTATCTCCATGGTCATGGGTTCGTCCAGAGGATAAGCCGAACCGATCTGCATCTTGACCTGTTCCGCTGTTTTCTCCCCAATCAGCAGGTTGTACTTCTTCTTGATGTACTGGATAATGGAGTCATCCATCTCGTTGCCCGCGATCCGGATGGAATGATTGAAGACGATCCCGGTCAGCGAGATCACCGCGATATCCGTGGTCCCGCCCCCGATGTCCACAATCATGTTTCCCATGGGTTCGGAGATCGGCAGCTCCGCCCCGACCGATGCGGACATGGGTTGTTCCACGAGATAGACCTCAGAGGCCTTGGCCCGCATGGCCACGTCTTTGACGGCACGCCGCTCCACCTGGGTGACGCCGGTGGGTATTCCGATGACGATCCGCGGACGCAGGAGAAAGCCCCGGTTGTTGGTGGCCTTCTTAATGAAATAATCCAGCATCTTTTCCGCGATCTCGAAATCCGCTATGACGCCATCGCGCATGGGTTTTATGGCCAGGACGCTGGTCGGCGTCTTGCCCAGCATCTCCTTGGCGCTTCTTCCAACAGCCACGACCTTGCCCGATTGCTTGTTCACGACGACAATGGAGGGTTCTTGGACGATGATTCCCTTTCCCCGCAGAAAGACCAGGGTGTTGGCTGTACCCAGATCAATGGCGAGATCACAGAACCAATCGAACCGCACATGCCCTCGTTCGGTGGCAAGATCGTATTGAACCCGGTGGTCAGATGCAGCCCAAGTGCCCAAGCGAACCCCCGTC
>JBGUED010000007.1:0-17492 GCA_041821525.1 Candidatus Aminicenantaceae bacterium
CATGTGGAGACCCAGATGTTCGGCAGCACCGGGATCACACGGGACTTTTCCGTGATCCAAGGCGACCTGGCCGAGAGCATATCCAGCGGAAACATCCGCGTCGAGAGCATGGGCCTGGACGACATCCTGATCGCCCTGCTGAACGGAGACTGACATGCTGCGCCTGATCCAGAAGTTTTCGGTCATGTATGTGTTCTACCTGGCAATGTATGCGTTGCTCATGTTCCCTCTGCTCAATTACGACCGCATCTCCGGTCCGGACACGGAGAATCCCATCTACATCTTCTACCAGGGGGTCTTCCTCATCTGGGTGGTGCTGGGCGCACTCTGGGCACACGAGAAAATGGAGCACAAGACCCACGCTGACCGGTTTTTGAGAACGCTGCCGCTGGGTGGACTAAAGATCATGGGAGCCAAGTTCACTCTGGTTTTTGTGACCACGATACTGTTTATCGTGTATCAGAGCGGCATGATCCGGATCCTGACAGGAAACGCCCAACTGGCAGCTGCAACCTGGCAATACCTCTGTGTGCTCGGCAGCTTGTGCTTGATCCTGGCCGGGATGGCCTACATGGGGATCTACCGCTTCGGCTTTGTCGTGTTTGGTAAGCTGCTGCTGGGAATCTGGATACTCCTCTTCCTCTCCCCTATTCTCCTGCGCGTGTTCATCCTCCCTCCACTGGGGCTCACGGTCGATGACGTCGTAGGAATTGTCTCCGGGTTGAACTGGGTGGTGATCAGCCTGGCCGGGGCGGCCCTGTTCTGGGCCATGCTTCCTTTGGTCTCCCGATTGAATAGCTATGGGAAGGCATAGGGGGGACCATGTGGCGACTGATCCGTAAGAATTCCCTGATGTTCCTGCTCTACCAGGGCCTGTATTTCGGCCTCTTTTTCCCGCTGATCAACCGCGACCGCCTGCTCGGTGAGAATCCCCTTGATCTCAGTTTTTTGCTCTTCCTCAACACGTACATGATCTGGCTCATCCTGGGTTCTGTATGGGGTCAGGAACAGATGGAAAGCAAGAGCAACGGCTATGCCTTCCTCAGCACACTGCCGATACGAGGCCGGCAAATCGTGGGCGCCAAATACGCGCTCGTCTTCATGGCCACTCTGACTTTTGTAGGTGTGCACCTCATCTGGTATGCCGTGAGCTTCGATGATCCCGAGTTCCTGGCTGCCGGGAACACCAGCCTGATCCGCGTTGCCAGCGTGTGCCTGCCCCTGGCCGGACTGTACTATCTCGGTTTTTTCCGCTTTGGCTACAAGCGCTTCTCCAATTACGCGATCGCTTTCTGGTTTCTGATGATCATCTCCCCTCTGGCGCTCCAGATCGTGCTCAAGGAGCGCTTCGGCATCCGCAGCAGCGATATTTTTCTCTCAATCAACCGATTCGATCCGGTAATCATGCTGAGCGTCGGTCTTCTGCTGTACCTCGGCACGTGGAGGCTAGCCATCAGGTTCAAGGAAAACCTGAAAATCACTGAATAGGGCCATCATCATGAAATACCAAAATCCACATATACAAGGAAAACAGCCATGAGTCACACCGTTGATATCGACGACCTCACCAAATCCTATAAGAAATTCCGACTGGATTCCATTTCGCTGAAGCTGCCCGAGGGCTTGATCCTTGGCCTGATCGGTCCCAATGGCGCCGGCAAGACAACCACGCTCAAGATCCTGATGGACATGATCCGTGCGGACAGCGGTCAAGTCCGGATCTTCGGTCTGGATCACCGTACGCACACGCGAGAGATCAAGAACAGGGTCGGATATGTCGGGGAAGAGCCGCAGTTTTATGGAGACAAAAGTGTCTCCTGGACAGGGGGATGGATCTCCAGATTCTACCGGAACTGGGACCTCAATCTCTTCGAGAAGATGCTGACCGATTTTGGCATCAGCCGGACCAAAAAGACCGGGCAGCTGTCCAAAGGCATGCGGGTCAAGCTCTCGCTTGCATTGGCGCTCTCTCACCGCCCGGAGCTCCTGATCCTGGACGAGCCCACAGCAGGCCTCGATCCGGTGGTCCGGAGGGATGTGCTGGAAAGGCTCCGTCATCTCAGTAAGGATCAGGGTCTGTCGGTCCTCATCTCCTCGCACATCACCGATGACATCGCGCGCATTGCGGACCTCATCGTGTTCCTGATCGACGGCCGTGTAACCCTGGCCGAGAGTAAAGACGACCTGCTGGCCAAATGGAAGCGGATCCATTTCCAGGAAGAAGCGCTGGAAGAAGGGCTCGCAAGCAGCCTGAAATGCCGGAAGACGCAGGTCTTTGGCAGCTCCGGAATCACGGATAATTACCCTTCACTGAAGCAGCGCCTGGTTGCGGGACTGGACAGCCAGGCCATCAAGGTCGAAAACCTCAACCTGGACGACATCCTGATCGCCTGTGTCAAAGGAGACCGGACATGATCCACATCTTGAAACGCAACCACCGCATTTTCCTCGTGTATTTTCTCTTTATCCTCATTCTTCTGATAGGAGTCCGCTTCCTGCTGGGGAAAGAACTCAATGTCTTCTTCACGCTTATAAGCGGGATCGTGCTCTTCATGTATAGCATCGGCGCGCTGCTCAATTCGGAACAATATGAAGAGAAAAACCATGGGTATGCCATCCTGTCGGCACTCCCCGTCAGCAATCTCGAGATCACAGGAGCCAAGTTCCTGCTCCCCCTGGCCTCCAGCTTCGCCTTAACCCTCTCACTCATCTTCCTCTTCGCCACGTTTTCTGCCCCCGCCCAGGACATGGTACTGGTGCGCTCCTACTTCCTCTTGGCGGCCGGTGCCGGGCTGTTGGTGGCCGGGCTGCTGTATATCGGGATTTTCAGCATCGGTTACACCAAATTCGTGGTCGTGGTTCTTAGCGTCACAACGGCTTTGGGGCTGGTGCCCATGCTGGTCATGAATCGCAACCGCGGCCGCATGGATGAGGTGATCGAGAACCTCCTGGCCGGGATCAGAGGACTGAACTGGCTGGTGCTGCTCCCTCTCCTGCTGCTGGCCTACCTAGGTCTCATGCTCCTGGCCCTGCAAATCCGGGCCCACCGGGATGCCTGACACAACGACTGAGCGCAGACGCCTCCCTCAAAAAGAAAAGCGGAATCCTATCCGGTAGCTCCGGGGAAAACGGATCCCGAAGACCTGGCCGAAGCCATATTCTGTCCAGGGATTGATCTCCGTCTGCACCCAGGTCGGGCTCCCGGAGTTGAACAGGTTGAAGATATCCACCAGCACGCCCAGTCTGTAGCGGGACTTACTGAAGAATTTTTCCAGCCTGAGATCCAGATTGTGCTGGAAAGGATACCGGAACGCTCCCCGTTCCTCTCCCAGAATGGTGACATACTCGTGAAAACTGGAAACGGGATCGGGATCGATATCATCTGGTACCCAGATGTGCCGATTGTATGTCTCCCCGCTGGCAAAGGTATAAAAGAAGCCTAACACAACCTCGATCCCGGGAACCAGGTAGGAGCCGCTGATCTTCAGGAGATGCGTGGGATCGATGGCCAGGCGTCCAACGGCATCGATCTGATAATTCGGATTGCTGAAGAGGATCGAGGCTCCCAGGCCGCTCGTCCGGATTTCTGCGTATTCCCCCCAGACATTGTCATCCGATCCCCGGGTGCGGCTGTACACATATGAGGCATGGAGCTGCCATCCCCGGGAATACCTCCTGTCCAGCGAGAAGGACAGTCCTCTGTAATGCCGGCTGGGCGTAAAGGATACGATCCCGGGGAAAGCTGCTCCCCACTCCCGGGCATAATCCACATCTGAGCTGGGATTCGTCTGCAGAAAGAGATTTTCTCCTGGGTTGAGCCGCTGGAAGGCCATGAAAGTCTCCCCTGTCACCTGGTCGGTGAACTGCGTTTCAGCCCACTCTCCGCTCAGGTTCACACGGTCGATCGAGTCATGGTGGGTACGTTCGATGTAGGCGACCTCGGCCATCCATCCCGGGAACAGCTCCCTTTCCAGGCTTACGACATATTGATGCATATAGGGCATACGCAGACCGGGATCGATGACATAGTCTTCCCATGGGTCCTCAAAGAAAAGCACCCAGTCCTCTCCATCCCAGTAATACTCCTGGTAAAGCGCCTCCCTCTCCAGGTTCATGTAATAGGCCGCCTTCATGCCGTGGAAATACTTCCCATAATGAGCCCTCAACAGGGTTCGCTGGTCTCCCCCCACGTCCCACACAGCTCCGAGGCGGGGAGCGATCCCGGCCTTGGGAGCGAACGCCGCCTCCGAGAAACTATCCAGGTAGCCCCTCACATGCCGGATGCGGATGCCCACGTCGAACACGATCTTGTTGCCGGGCAGGGCCCAGGAGTCCTGGACAAAGAACGAAAGCATCCGAGTCTCGGGTCTGCGGTCGTAGCCTCCCCAGGCGACCTGGAGATAGGGCTCGCCGAAATTGTCCAGGAACAGCCGATCTCCGGGGATACCTCCAAGATCGCGCAGCGGGGAGATCTCCCCCTCTAGGCCCGCTTTCACCGTGTGTCGCCCCAGGGCCTGGTCGAGCCGGTGGCTTACGACGGCATTAAGGGAATACCGCTCCTGCGGATATTGCCAGTACTCCAGGTAGTTGCCGGACAGGATCCCGGTCCCTAGATCGAGATGCGGCGGATCTTCAGACTGCAGGTCCAACCGGCCGCGCTGGATATAGGCCCCCAACCTGAGATCGATGAATGTCATACCGGAAAACCGGCCTGCCCAGGTCAGGCCGATCAATCCATGGTTGACCCATTGGGAAGGGACGGCCTCCGGGGAAGTGAACGGTCCCGCCTGGACATTGTTCACCAGGTTCCTGTCCCACTCCAGCAGGGCAGACAGCCGATGGGCCGGGCTCAAAGACCACGTGAGCGTGCCCAGGAGGTTCCACTCATTGCCCCACTCAGAATACTCTGGAGGCCAATCTTGGATGTGTTCATTCCAGTAGCCGGCTCGCCCGGCCATGAAAAACCACAACTTGTCGGAAACCAGGGGACCTCCCAAACTAAAATGGGTCCCGTACGCCTCTTCAAATCGTTTCTGCGAAACCTCCGGATCGGAACTGTTCGAATTGTGCCACTCCGGGAGCTGCATGAACAGTGTAAACAGGCCGCTCAGCTTGTTTTTCGGCGAGCGGGTCCTCACGTCCACGACCACTCCGCTGAATCCTCCCACCTCTGCCGTGGTGCCGGGGCCGGATACCCTGATGTCTGAGACGGCATCATAGTCCAGGTTGATGGCCAGGGCTCCTGTCTCGGGACTGTCCAGAGAGAAACCTTCGACCCTGAAAGACTGTGCGAGGCTTTCAGAAGATCCCAAGGCGGATTGGGAGCGGATTCCCACGACATGGGCCAGCTGTCCAGCAAGATGTCTCACTGAAGGGACATACGCCAGGTACTCGGGCGGCATCTCTGTGACCATCGACGAGGAGGCTCCTCCCAAATCGATGACCTCCAACGTTTCCGGGGATCGTCCACCCGCTGAAAAATCCTGAGACAGGTAGAGATTCACTTCGAGCGGAATCTTCGCAGAGACACGGAGCCCCTGCCTGGTTTGGGGCACATATGCCCCCCCGAACGCGGATAAGTCATAGGTCCCCGGCACCACCTCCTCGAACCGGTACCCTCCACGCGCATCCGTTGTCGTGCTGCGCGCAGCGGCGGTCTGTCCGGACCCTTTGAGGATCACCTTTACATCGGCAAGGAGTATCCGGTCGAGGGTACGGATGGTCCCCCGGACCGTACCTGATCCGGCTTGTGAGGGATACAACCGGGGAGTATAGGTAAGGGCGGATAATGTTATCAAGCAAAAGACCAGGGCCTTGCCAGCGGCCCTGTAAAGCCTTCCCCATCCTGGGAGCCGGGAAAGAGAGGGAGTAGGCATGACAAAATTATAGTCCAGACAATGTCAAATGCCAATGTCTAAGCCAAGCCCCTGTCAAGGATGCGGGTATTTCTTGCGGGGCGGCTTACGGATCGGGCTGAAATCCTCCCAGCCCACCTTACGCTTGAGCCAGGTGAGGATGTTGCTCCACTTGTCATATCCGCTGTGGGCACCGTCCTTGACCTCAACGTATCGGTGATCGATCCCGACCTGCTCCAGCTTCTGGACAGCCGAACGCGCATTACCCACGGGCACGGCGTTGTCCTTGGCCCCGTGTACCACAAAATAGCTGTTGAGTATCCCCGGACGCATCAGGTCCAGAATGTTCTCCCCGCCGACCGAAGGTGGAGGAGAAACAGCTCCGGAGCGGATGACCACAGCCTTGAACACATCAGGAAAAGTGAGACCCAACCTCCAGGCCCCATATCCCCCCATGGAGAACCCATCCAGCATGATCCGGTCTTCATCGATGTTATAGAGGGTCTTCACGTGCGCAATGCACTCCATCACATCTGTCCCGGCGTCACCCAAGTACCAGTCGGACAGCCCCCTGCCCTGCGGGGCCAGGATTATGAAGCGGCCCGCTTTACCGCTCATGTTATAACTTAGCAGGGTCTGGGCGACGTACATGATGGTCTGCCTTTCATCCACGCCACTTCCGTGCAGAGTTACATACAGGGGTAGGGCCTCTTCTCCGTTGTAAAAATCGGGCACATAGACCGAATAGGGCTGTAGGGAGTTGTCGAGCCCGGACCTGTGAGCCAGGCGACCGACCCGGCCGGGGAGAAACAGGGCCGGTTTCTCCTCGCCGATTTCTTTCAATAAGAATGCGAGGTCCGCATACCACTGGTGGATCCGGATCATGTCCGCATGGGGATGGGCCTGGGCCATGTATTCATTGATCCTGTCCAAGCGGAACTCCACACTGGGGAAGCTGTTTCTGAACCGCTCATCTTCGGAAAACAGCTGTCCCGTCCTGGCCTCTTCCAGCTCGGAATTCATGGCCGCCAGTTCCGAACGGTCGAGAACAAAAAAAGGATTGTCCTGAGTGAAGAGCAGGGACCCGCGCGCATCGACCATCCCGACGCTCAGCACATAGGCCGCGGAAGGAAGGGCCTCCCCGTCCAGTTCCCACTCGATGCGGCTCTGGCCTGGCGCGACGCGGATCTTGGTCCGGCCGTCCCGGTTGATCGGAGTAGAGCTGAGGTTATACCTCAGCGTCCATTCCTCTTCGACGCCCGGATTCTGAATTCCCAGGATCAGGACCTTGGACGCATCGTCAAAGTAATGGGAGGCGCTCATCACTCCCTGCATCTGCGCACGTACGGGATTGCGGCGGCTGACAAAATCTAAGACCTCGCCCCGCCGCCGGCTGGAAAACTCGGTATCGAATTCGGGATCGGGATAGAGCTGCAGGACCTCCCTTTCCTCCCCGTCCCTGTCTGCATATATGAGGTTGATCCCCCAGCTCTCCTGGATGAAGGGCCGGAACGGTGTCAGCAGGGAGAAGGGAATCGCGATTTCATAGCTAAGCAGATTGTGTTTCTCGTCCAGCATGATCTCAAGATCGACATCCTTCAGGGAGGCGGGGGGGAAATAGTTTCCGTCCCGGTTGAGGAGTATGACCGTAGGCTTATTCTTGATCTGTGAAAATCCAAAGGTGATAAACCGATCGCCTACGTTGCCCTGGACCGGATCGAAGAATGTCAGCAAGAATCCATCCCCATATCGCCAGCTGCGGCTGGGAAACTCGAAGCGGTCATCTATGACCTCAACGGCAGCGTAGAAGCGCTTGGCGTCAAAAGTGAATCTTGCGGACGCGGATAGATCCTCTGAAGGCTCGACCTCATCCCCAGAGGGCCGCAGCTTGATCAGGAAGGAAGGCACTGCCTGCCACTCGTTCAGGAGGCCGTCGATCACGATCTTCTGCTCAGCCTGGGGAATCTTCCGGTTTTCAGAACGGGATTCATGGCACAGCCCAAGCAGCACCAGCAAGACCATCCCGATAAGGGCGAACCAACGGGGCCGTCTGATTTCCAATATACCGTCCCTCCTTTCAAGGCTTTTTCTGATTGTCCTACTTTATGATAGGGCAAAACTGGAAAAATGCCAATGTGAGCCCTCCACAAAGGGTGCGGGCCCTGGCTTGAGTTTCAGGATGAAGTTTTATATCCTAGGAAACTCGATGTCAAAACAGCGCACGCGTTCGATCGTCCTGGCCCTCAAATGGGGGGCACTCCTGACCCTGATCACAGCCTATGCCGTGGGATACACTATCAGAAACCGGGAGGTCCTGCCCTTGCTGTTCGAGCAGGCGCCCGAGGCCGCAGCCATGGACAAGATCCGAGACCATCCGCTGGTACTTGCGTCTGCGGCCCCCGGCCAAGGATCAGAGGCCGCACGCTACTATACGATCGGCCGCGCGCAGGGATGGGGCGGTCCCCTGTCTATCGGCCTATGTTTCGACGGGGAAGGGAGGATCCTGCAGGTTTTGATACTGGATCACAATGAGACACTTCCCTTTTATTACCGCCTTGAGAAAATAAAATTCTTCGAACAGTTCGAGTCGAGGCATGTGTCGGAGCCCTTGTGGCCGGGAGAAGACGTGGATACAGTGACCCAGGCGACCGTCTCCTCCGAGGCCTTCACGGAGGCGATCCGGCAGGGCAGCCACGCCTTGGGACGCGAGATCTTCGGCCACGAACTCCGGGAGCGGCAGCCCCACTGGCGGATCGGCTGGGATGAGGGTTTACTGGTACTGCTGTTTGTCGGCGCCGGCATAAGTTTTCTGGGCAGACTCAGGATAGTGCGCTATCTCGTAATGGCCGTTGGCTTCTTCTTCTTGGGATTCCATCTCAACGCCTCCCTCTCCATCGGCCATTTCGGATCCGTCCTGTTGGGTTACGTGCCTCGTGTGATCACCCACTCCTTCTGGTGGATTCTGGTCTGTGGAGCACTGCTGACGGCGTTTATCCTTAAAAGGAACCTGTACTGTCATGCTCTCTGTCCCTTCGGCAGTCTCCAGGAGCTCAACTCCCGCATCAGCGGGAGCAACCTCCCGGTTGCCAGGGGTTTTATCCGAGCAGCCCGAGCCCTCCCCTATGCCCTGACCTGGCTGGCCCTGATCTTCGTGTTTCTCACCAGCAGTCCCACTTCCGGTGCCTATGAGCCTTTCTACACCCTGTTCGGACTCGAGGGAATGGAGATCCAGTGGCTGATTCTGGCTTTCGTCATCCTGGGTTCGCTGTTCATGAAGCGGTTTTTCTGCCGCTTCTTCTGCCCGGTCGGGATCGTACTTGACCTTATGGTCAGGGCCCGCTGCCGGCTGGGCAACCTGAGAAAGGAAAAAACCGAATGTCCCACGCAAGAGACCGGCTGAAACAAGCCCTGGGCATGGCCTTGATCATCGCGACCCTTGCCCTGATCCTGGTTTATTTTTCCGGCATTCTGTGATATAAGCAGAATCCGCAGAAAGACTATCACATACAGGGGAGGGTGCCTGTGGAATCTATCGCCTACAGACAATACGCCGATCATATGCTGGATCAGGCCGCGGTGGCTGCTCAACATTTCAAAGGCCTCGACCAGGACGCCGTGGATAGCATTGTCAAGGCCGTCTTCGAGGCGGCCTATGATTCCCGCCTGGAACTCGCACGGCTGGCGTACGAGGAGACGGGCATCGGGGTCTTTGAGCACAAGGTCCTGAAGAATATCTGGGCCAGCCTGCTGGTCTTTGAGAACATCAAGGAGCAGAGGACCGTGGGAGAGGTGGCCCGCGATCCGTATCGCGGGATAACGGAGATCGCAGAGCCGCGTGGCCCCCTCCTGGCCCTCACTCCCCTGACCAATCCCACCTCGACCATCATTTTCAAGACCCTCATCGCTTTGAAAACCAGAAATCCGCTCATATTCAGCCCCCACGGCGCGGCCCGGAAATGCTCCCGCGCTGCCGTCGAGCTGCTGCATAAGGCGGCCGTGAAGGCCGGGGCCCCGGAAAACTGCCTGCAGTTCATCCGGAAGAAACACAAGGATTACTTGAACCAGATCATGCGCCATCCCGAACTGGCCCTTATCATTGCCACCGGCACACGCCAGATCGTCAAGGAGGCCTATGCCTCGGGCAAGCCTGTGATCGGCATCGGGCCCGGCAATGTGCCCGTGTTCGTGGACAGGACCGCAGACTTCGATCTGGCCGCGGAATCCATCGTGATCTCAAAGACTTTCGATAACGGGACAGTGTGCGCCTCGGAGCAGGCTCTGGTGATTGAGAAGGATGTCGAGGCAAAGCTCCGGCCCCTACTAGCGGAACAGGGCTGCTTTTTCTGTTCCGCCTCGCAGGCGGAAATGCTGGGGGAGATCGCATTTGACAGCCAGAACCGACTGATGCGTGCAGATGTTGTGGGCCAGCCGGCACATGTGCTGGCGGAAAGGGCCGGCTTCTCAGTCCCGCTCTCGACGCGGATGCTGATCGCGCCCTGTCTTGGTGTAGGGGCGGGATTTCCCCTATCCTACGAGATTCTCACTCCCCTGCTAACATACTATGTGGTAGACGACTACAGCGACGCGCTGAGGATTTGCGCCCGCCTGAACGCCCTGGGCGGCCAGGGACATACCGTGAGCATTTATACCAACTCGGAGACCGTCATCCAGGATTTCGCAGCACGCCTATCAGCGGGCCGTCTGCTGGTCAACACGCCGGCCACGCAGGGCGCTATCGGAGGGACTTACAACTCCCTCGAGCCCTCCTTCACCCTGAGCTGCGGTACCGAGGCCGGCAACATCTTCACCGATAACATCACTACGACGCACCTGCTTAACATCCACCGGATCGCGCGACGGCGCCCTAACCAGCGCTGGCACTCCGTGGCAGAGGACACCTGGTTGGATCCCGAGGTCGACAGCGCCGCCATCCAGCGCCTTTTCAACCGCAACTTCTAGCCTCCACTCAGCAGTCCCATTTTTCATCCCGGGCAGGAATGGACCAGACGGTCTGCCGCAGACCTCGGACTCGCACGAGCCAACTCCGGCCTCAGCCGCATAGCGGAGGCCAGGTCCACGGTTCCGATAGGCATGGCGATTATTGCATTCCCCCCCTGGAAAAGCTACACTGATCCACTATGTCTCAGCACAATGAGGATTTGACCTACCGGCAGATCCTGGTATTCTGGATCCCGTTGGCCGCCACCTGGCTGATGATGGCCACAGAGGGCCCCCTCTTGGCTGCGCTCATCGCCCGCCTGCCTGATCCGAAGTTCAACCTGGCCGCCTATGGTGTGGCCTTTTCCTTTGCCTTGCTGATCGAAGCCCCCATCATCATGATCATGAGCGCCTCCACCGCCCTGGTCAAGGACAGGGATTCCTACCTCAAACTGCGCAACTTCACCTATTCCCTGAACGCCGCCATCACTGCGGTCATGGTTGTGTTTCTGCTTCCCCCCGTTTTCAACTTCGTCATGAAGAGCCTCGTGGGTCTGCCCCCGGAAGTGATCCGGCTGACACACTACGCCTGCCTGGCTCTGCTCCCCTGGCCTGGCGCCATCGGCTACCGCCGCTTCTATCAGGGCATTCTCATCGCCGATAGAAAAACCAGGCGAGTAGCCTACGGCACGGCAGTTCGTCTGACCTCCATCCTGGTCACCTCTTTCAGCCTCTATCTTTTCACCAACCTCAACGGGTCCCTGGTCGGCGGCCTGGCTCTGGGGATCTCTGTCACGGCCGAGGCACTGGCAACCCGCGCCATGGCAGATTCCTCAGTCCGAAAGTTCAAGGGACTGAATCGCAATCCCCATCCTTCCGAGACTCTGTCCTACCGCTTCATCTCCGGCTTCTACTACCCGTTGGCCCTGACATCCATACTCGCGCTCGGGGTACACCCCATGGTGACGTTTTTTCTCGGCAAGAGCCGAATGCCTCTGGAATCGCTGGCTGTGATGCCTGTCATCATCTCCCTGGTGTTCATTTTCAGGTGCCTCGGCCTCTCCTACCAGGAAGTGGCCATCGCGCTCATGGGTGAAGGAGGCCGGAATCTCGAGCGTCTGCGTAGATTCGCGGGCCTGCTGGCTGTGTGTGTGAGCGGAGGGCTGGCCCTGATCGCCTTCACCCCCGCCTCCCTCATCTGGTTCCAGAAGATTTCGGGCCTGCCCTCCAGCCTGGCCGAGATCGCCATCCTTCCGACCCGGATCATGGTCTTGATCCCGGCACTATCGGTGATCCTGTCCATGCAGCGCGGGGTACTGGTGGCCTTCAAGATGACGAAGCCCATCACGATCGCCACGGCGATCGAGGTCGCTGGTATCTTCAGTGTGCTGGCACTCACTCTGCACGAACTGGATTTCATCGGAGTCGTGGGAGCGGCCCTGGCGCTCATCTGCGGCCGTTCGCTGGCCAACCTGTACCTGCTCGTCGTCTGCAGCAAGGTCCGGAAGCAGGCACAGGCGTGAGCAATTCTTCCCGTACCATCCGGATCAGGATCCGCTTCGGTTCCCTCCTGCAGAGGCACACGAGCGTGCGGAACGCAGAGATCGAGGTGCCGCCGGACCTGGATGCTGCCCTCGCCCGGATCTTCGAAGCCTATGGGATCCCCTGGGAAAAAGACCTGGAAGAATGCACGGGGGTATTCATCAACAGGATTCCGGCGCCCCGGTTCATTCGGGAGAACAGAAAGCTGGCATCAGGAGACACGATCTCCTTCATTCCCCTGGTGGGCGGTGGTTGAGGAAGTCCTCAGCCTCTTGATAGGCCCGAGCCGGGTTCATAAGCAGGCTGACGACTAGGTTGGCCTGGTGGTGGGCGGCGATCCCCACTCGAGGAGCCATCAGGCCCTGTCCGGGTTCGGCCGGGGAGACCAGATCTCCGACCAGGAAGACCCTCTCCCCGATCCGGAAGGTCCGTATCCGATTGCTGTCCCCGTATCCCGCCAGTCCCGAGGCGGCAATGAAATAGGCCTCAGGCAGCTGATCCGCCACAGTCTCGAGCAGCATGACCTTTTCCTCTGCGCGGTCCAAGCATTCCACGATCACGTCGGCAGCCTTGAAAACAGTGGGGATGTTGATGGGATCCAGACGGAGTTGATGAGACACAATCCGAGTGTAAGGATTGATGCCGGCAAGCAGGCCCGCCATGGCCTCAGTCTTGGGTTTCCCCAGATGATCAAGAAAATACTGCTGCCGGTTGAGATTGCTGGGCTCGACCACATCAAAATCCACCAGGATCAGAGTTCCCACTCCGGTGCGGGCCAAGGCGGTGGCGACAGCTGAACCCAGCCCCCCCAGCCCGGCCACACCCACCACGGCCTGTTTCAAGCCCGCATGGACACCGGGAGAGTGGCGGGACACCATGAGGGCTTCCAGCTCATCCTGCGACGGCACCTCCCCCCGTTCGATCAGGGCCAAGCTGTCACCGTCCTGTAGGACATAGGATTCCACCGCAGGATACCCGTTCACCACCAGGACATCGGCAGCGGGCTTGACACGGTCCCTCACCTTTCCCAGGGAGGTTCCTTGGGTAATGGTGAGGATGCGTTCGTTGACACGGATAGAGATGTTGGAGCTGGTCATCTAATTCCTGTCATGCAGCCCGGCCGGCCGCATGTTCCGGAGACAATATAAGAAGTCCGGGTCCCGTCTCCAGGCCTATCCGGCGATCCGGCCTAATACCCATAGCAGTGCCACGCCGGCCGCAGTGCCGGCATACAGCCAGCGTGGGGATTTGGCCTGCAGACTCAGGCTGCCTGCGCCTAGAAAATACCCGATAGGTACCAGGACAGCGGCCACCAACGCGGCGATGCTCCCGCTCACGAACATGTGATTTGCGACCTTGGGCCAGCCCCCCAGCACCCAGCTGTCATAGCGGATGAGATACGTGATGCTCAGGGCAAAAAAAGCGTAACCACCGTACGCACTGAAAACTCCGGTCAGCATGTTTCGGAAGGTGAACCGGCGCTCGCTGCGTCCCAGGATTGATGCGGCGATATCAAAGGCCAGGCCCAGCATGAAGATGCCCAGCAGGTGACAAATGAACGGGGAGGCATTGACCAGCTTGAAAAGCGTGGCCACAGCTCCGATCACGGTGGAAGATCCTGGTTTGTTCACAAATCCCCGGGCAACCGCCAGGATGAACAAGGCCCAGGCGGCCAGAAAAATGGAGGCATACGGGACCTTAATGGCATACATGATGCCGCCGCCGGCCACCTCGCTAAGTCCCCAGATAGAACCAAAAAGCAATAACCAGGCCCAGTTTTTAATGTCTCGCATCCGTGAACTCCTTCCTAAGAATCGACTCCTTCAGCTTTCACTTATACCAAATATCCGCTGGCTTTCGCAATGTTTATTCACAAAAAATGCTCAGGTATTACTGGCGGAGAGGGTGGGATTCGAACCCACGATACTGCGTACACAGTATAGCGATTTTCGAGACCGCCGCCTTCAACCACTCGGCCACCTCTCCGCTCCTTCAGGCGTTCAAAAGCACTACCGCTTCTGTTTGAAAAAAGCTTTCAAGATTTTACCGCATTCCGCGCCCAAAACGCCACCCTTTATTTGCATGTGGTGGTTGGTCTTCTCTATGGGAAAAACCATGATGGACTCCACGGCACCGGACTTGGGGTCCAGAGCTCCGAACACCAGCCGGCGGATACGAGCCTGGACCATGGCTCCCAGGCACATGGCACAAGGTTCCAGGGTGACAAAGAGTTCACAATCCGGCAGACGGTAATTTTGGCATAGGGCGCCCGCCCTGCGCAGAGCCACAATCTCTGCGTGGGACGTGGCATCATGGTCTGCCACACTCGAGTTGTAGCCTGAGCTCAGGACCTCGTCCCCGCACACCACCACGGCCCCGACCGGGACCTCACCCTTCCGCTGGGCGGTCTCAGCCTCATACAGGGCCAATTGCATGTAATACGCTTCGTCTCTTACCATGGTCTACGTCGACATTCTACCCGCGATCCAGTCCGATGACAATGCTCCCGGAGGAATATGCAGCGCAGGGGATGCTTTACAGCCTCCGGGAGACCTGTTATACAGGGATTACCGTGATCCAGTTTAAATGTGTGTTCTGTGGAGTGAGGCACCCCGCCGATCCCATGGCCCAGTTATGTCCTGACTGCGGCGAACCCCTACTGGTAGAGCTCCCGCCTGGCCGGCGGTGCATCCGGAGCGGGGATACAGCCCTGTCCCGGTATCTGGAATTCCTCCCCATCCCTGAGGTGGACAGGTCCCTGCACCTGGGAGAAGGCGACACTCCCCTCCTCCCCTTAAATCGTTTGACCAAGAGACTCCACCTGCCTCCTGTTCTGGTCAAGAATGAGATGCTCAATCCCACAGCCAGTTTCAAGGACCGCGGCACGGTCGTGTCCGTCCACATGGCAAAGTCCCGAGGCCTGAGCCGCATCGGGACCGTATCCACGGGCAACATGGCCGCTTCCACAGCCGCTTATGGCGCGCGGGCAGGGATGGAGACATTCATCTTAGTCAAGGATGACACGACCGAAGAAAAGCTCCTCTCTACGGCCGCGTACGGGGCTCGGGTGGTGAAGGTCGAGGGGAACTACGGGAAACTGGGCCGGGAGAGCTTTGCCCTCGGGAAAAGGCACGGCATCTACTTCATGAACTCTGTCGATCCGTTCCGAGTGGAGGGGTACAAAGCGACTGCTTTCGAGATTTTCGAGGAGTTCCAATCCAGGAATCCCGGATCCATTGTCGTCCCGGTCAGCTCCGGCGGACACCTCATAGGCCTGATGAAGGCTTTTATGGAGCTCAAGGAACAGGGGCTCTGTTCAGAGTTTCCCACCTTCTTTGGTGTTCAGGCAGGAGGATGCTCCCCGATCGCCCGGGCCTTTGCAGAAGGCAGTCTCCGCTATAGGGAGTGGGGACTCCCCTCGACCGTGGCACAGTCCATCTCCAATCCCGCACCGCCGGGAGGTAACCTCGCACTCCGGATGATCCGGGAGTTGGGAGGAGAGGTCCTGGCGGTCAGCGATGAAGAGATACTCTCGGCCCAGAGGCTCTTGGCCGAAGAGGAAGGCCTGTTCTGCCTGCCGGCCTCAGCCACAACACTGGCCGGAGTGCTCGATCTGCAGGAGCGGGGCCGATTGGCCTCCGGCGAACCGGTCGTGCTGGTGGCCACGGGGTCAGGGCTTAAGAACCTACGGGCCTTTCCTGCGGAGCATGGGCATGTTTATGCCTCAAGCCTGCAGAACCTCGACAGCCTGATCGCCTCGTTGGCAACCTAATCGATTCCCGGAAAGAACAGATTCGAATAGAATTCCGGTTATTCCCGTATAATGAGTATGGAAACAGTATGTTCTCATACCTATCTGTGATAGGATTGTTCCATACCAATTCACGTGTCAGGAGGTTTATATGGCAAACGACTTTCCTCAAATGGATTTCAAGATGCCTAAGATCAATCCCGGACTTCTCAAAATCGGAATCCTAGGAGTTCTGCTGATCATCGTGCTGGCCACGGCATTCTACCAGATCGGCCCGGAGGAGATGGGCGTCATCCTGCGTTTCGGCAAGTTCGTGCGCACTACCGACCCGGGACTTCATCTCAGGCTTCCTCTGGGGATCGAGCAGCTGAGAAAGGTCCCGGTCCAGCGTCAGCTCAAGATGGAGTTCGGCTTCAGGACCACGGAACCGGGCATCCGCACCGAGTACCGCGTAACCCCGGATTCGCGACGTGAAGCCCGCATGCTGACAGGAGATCTCAACGTCGTGGACGCCGAATGGATCGTGCAGTACAAGATCAAGGACGCCTACAACTATCTCTTCAAGATCCGGGATGTAAACAGCACGTTCCGGTACATGAACGAGGCTGTGATCCGCGAGATCATCGGAGACAACTCCGTGGACGAGGTCATCACCGTCGGCCGGGCCCGCATCGCCATGGAAGCCAAGGAAAAACTCCAGACGCTGTGCGACATGTACGAGATCGGTATCGAGGTTAACCAGCTGATCTTCCAGAATGTGGATCCTCCGGAACCTGTCCAGCCCTCGTTCAACGAGGTCAATGAATCCCAGCAGCAGAAGGAACGCAAGATCAACGAAGCCTGGTCGGAGTACAACCAAGAGATCCCCAAGGCTGAAGGAGAGGCGGAACAGATGATCCGTGCCGCCGAAGGCTATGCCATGGCCCGGATCAACAACGCCGTGGGGGACGCGGATCGATTCAAGTCGATCTATCGGGAATATGCCATGGCTCCCCTGGTGACGCGTAAGCGCCTCTACCTGGAGACCATACTCGCGATCATGCCCCAGATCGAGAAAAAGGTGATCTTCGATGAAAACCAGCAGAGCATCCTGCCCCTGCTCAACCTCAATAGGGAGGTGATAAAATGAAAGGACAGACCAAACTCCTTGTCCTGGGCATCTTCGCCTTCTTATTGCTCATCGTGCTAGTGGATGCCATCTACGTCGTATCCGAGACCGACCAGGTCATCATCACACAGTTCGGGGACCCTAAAGGTGGGGCTGTCACCAAGCCGGGTCTGCACATGAAGGCGCCCTTCATCCAGAAGGCCAACTATTTCGAAAAGCGCTGGCTCGAGTGGGATGGCGATGCCAACCAGCTGCCGACCAAAGACAAGAAGTATGTCTGGGTGGACACTTATGCCCG